>JBEBRF010000048.1:0-17496 GCA_040394975.1 Aequorivita soesokkakensis | reverse complement strand
TAATGGGCGCCTTCCATTTCAAGCCCAATGACATTCCATGTGGAATTATGGAAAAATTTCAGTACATCCCTATTTTGGAGGGAAGTGCCCAATACTGAAATCATTGTGCCGTTGAAAACATTCACATCATCATCCTTAAAATGAATTTTATCCATTTGGTTCTTGAAAGGGTAATTATCAGCGGTGCCTTCAAAAACGTGGGCAGATGGTATCATTATATCGCCTTTGCTGCCTTCCAGAATTCCCGCCTTTCCCATAATGGAGATGGAAACAACATTGAGGAATATACGTTTTTTTTCGGAATCTGTATAAGGTTTCAACAGCTCGTCCATGGTTTCGTAGGCTTGTTCGCCAAAAGCGTAGTCCATGACAATGATGACGGGTTTTTGATAATCCTCAATATCTGACAGCCCCTCGGTGTAAGGATTTTTCTTGATTTGGGCGGTGTCGATAATTTGGACATCGATATTTGTTCCGCTACTGTCTTCTATAAAAAGCATTCCTTCCGCAAGTGCTGTTTTGGTTACTTTCTCGCGCAATTTTATATTTGTGGGGCTACTTAAAGACTCAAAAACTTCCACAGGATTTTTACTGGAAAATTCAGCGGCCAGGGCTTTTGGCGCATAAAGGCTGTTCATTACGCTGTGCATATTGGCGCTGATAATATGAAGGGGGCGCTCAATGAGTCCGTGTTGTTGCAGCGTATGTTTTATGCGGTAGGCCCATTGTTCACCGTGGATGTGGTGCCCCAGCCGTTCCCTGAGTACCGGGCTAAATGTTATTATTCGTTTATTGTCATTGAGTATTTCATCAATCGCCAATTTCCCGAGGTAATAAATAATATTAAAAAACCTGTTTTCGTTCTTTTCGGTCGCAAAATATGGAAAGGAGCTTTTTACTTCCTCAAAGGTTCTTCCCAGGAAATTTGCGGTGTGCGTCATCGCTACTTCCTTTTCTTTGGGGGCCAATTTATTCTTTTTCATCACCGCTTGTTCCAATTTTTTCCAGTCACGGATTACTTCGCCATTTTCGGAGATGAGCACCTGCTTCATTATTTTATGGGATTCAATATAAAGGAAGGTTAGATGCGTTAAAATGTCATAAATTTCAGACCTGCCTCGTGTGATCTCAATGTTCATTTGTTCCTCGTCAATCCGGTAGCAGTTTCTTCGGCGTTTAAGAGGAATTATAGGCTCGAAATGGGAGTTTTTATACCCTTCATCGCTGGTTAAATTAATGAATGTGCATTCCTCAATGCCTATGGGCAGGCGATCCATAACATAAAGCAGGCCTTGAAGTTCTATTTTTTCTTCTGCAATGGAACCATAAATTTCCGGTCGCAGTGTCAATAACGATTCCCGAAGCGTTTCGCCAGAAATTCCCATTGGTTTGTAAAACCCACGGTTAAAAAGATGGCGCATGGTGATGTATAACTTTTCAATTGCGCCCGTGCTTTCCTGTGCACGGGTTCTGATATGTGATTTCATATTGTTCATTCGCGCAAAGATAAGACTAATTTAACGGTTGGATTTGGAGCAGGGAGTCAGCAATTTTGCGATCATTGGAGAGCCGGGGCACTTTATTTTGGCCACCCAATTTTCCCTGAGATTTCATATATTGATTGAAACTGTCCTTTTGCAACGGCGAGATTTTTAGCGGTTGCAATACTTTCCCTTCAATTAGATCAAAGTAATAGGAATTTTGTTGTTGCATTTCAGTATCCAAAAATTTAGCGACTTGTGGAAGATTTTCGGGAACGCCATCAAACTCCACAAGCCATTCGTGATATGGAAGGGCATCATTGGCGGGTGTAATCTGTGGAGCCACCGTGAATTCAGAAATGGAAAAATTGAATTTCAAGATAGCTTTTTTCATGGCTTCTTCCACCTCTTTGCCAATAACGTGCTCGCCAAAGGCAGAAATGAAATGTTTGATACGCCCCGAAACTATAACCCTATAGGGTTTGGTGGAAGTGAACTGAACCGTATCGCCCAAATTATAACCCCACAGGCCCGCATTTGTTGAAATTATCATCACGTAATTAACCCCAGTTTTTACTTGGCCAATGGTCAGCCTTTTTGGGGCTTCATCAAAAAAAGTTGATGCCTCAATAAATTCATAGAAAATTCCTGAATTCAATAACAGCAACATTCCCTTTTCGCGTTGACTGTCCTGAAAGGCGAAGAATCCTTCGCTGGCCGGAAATAGCTCTATGCTGTCAACCTTTCTTCCTATTAAGTTTTCAAATTTGGCCCGATAGGGTTCAAAATTTACACCGCCGTAAATAAACAGATTGAAGTTTTTGAAAAGATCTCCCACCTTTTTGCCGGTATTTTTTTGAAGTTTTTCAAAATACATCTGTACCCACGAGGGAATGCCGCTGATCACGGTCATGTTTTGGCTTTTGGTCTCGGCAACTATAGCGTCCACTTTGGTTTCCCAATCGTCAATGCTGTTTGTTTTCCAGCTTGGCAAACGGTTTTTTTGAAGGTATGACGGAACGTAATGTGCCACAATTCCTGAAAGTCTTCCGGTTTTGATTCCGTTTTTTTCCTGCATTTCTGGGCTTCCTTGAAGGAAAATCATTTTGCCGTCCACAAACTTGGCATTTCCCGTTTCGTTGATGTAACAAAGAATTGCGTTTCGGGCCGCTTCAATGTGATATGGCATAGATTCCTTGGTAAGCGGAATGTACTTGGCGCCGGAAGTTGTGCCCGAGGTTTTGGCAAAATAGAGTGGTTTTCCGGGCCAAAGAATGTTCTTTTCGCCCGCTATTACTCGCTCTATGTAGGGTTTTAATGCTTCGTAATCCCTAACGGGAACGCGCTCGGCAAAATCTTCAAACGTAGTGATGTTATTAAAATCGTGGTCTTTGCCAAAAGCGGTTTGTTTCGCTGTTGAAATTAGCGAATCAAAAACCTTTTGTTGCGTTTCCACTGGCTTTGTGGCCCATTTTTGAATTTGGAGCACAACAATTTTTGAAAAAATTTTTGCGGAAATTGATTTTATTGACATAGGTTCTCAATCAAAATCTATAAAACTTGTGGGGTTTATTGGGTATCCATCCCTCCATAGCTCAAAATGGAGATGGGGCCCGGTAGTCAGTTCACCCGTATTTCCCACGATGGCGATGACTTCGCCGGCTTTAACAATTTCACCCTGCTGTTTGGTCAACACGGCGTTGTGCTTATAGGCCGATATTAGGCTGTTGTTGTGCTTAATAATAATTACATAGCCTGTAGCGGCGGTCCATTCTGCGAAAATAACGGTGCCATCTGCGACGGCCTTAACTGGGGAATCCTTAACGGAAACAACATCTACTGCATAATGTTTTGTTTTGGAGTCATAGGGTTCGGAAATGCTTCCCTTAATGGGCGCAAAAAGCGAAAATTCCTGTATTTGGGGGGTCGTTAGCGGATTGTATTTATCCTCCTTCGCCACGGCCTGGCGCAAAAGGGAATCTTTTCGGGAGGTCCTGATCAATACGGAAGGGTCTGTTTTGGCCACTTCGATAATTGAATCTTTATTGAAGTTAACCGTTTTTACATTGCCAGTAAGCACATTTTTTATGGATGCAAGATATTGTTGATTTACGTCAAGAATTTTTTGTAAGGAATCTGTCTGATAGGCCAGCTGTGTGGCCTTTCTTTTTAAGCTGGTTGAGGAATATCCCGGAATATACTCGCGCAATGGGGTGAAGGCTATAATGATGGTGGTGGCCAAAATAAGAAACAGGGCAAAGAGGGTGCTGAAAACAAATACATTTAACCTATTGAGCTTAAACGAAAATCGTTCTTCAAAGGTTTCCTCATTGAGAATAACCAGTCGGTATTTGTGCAATAATTTTCTTCGAAACCTTTTGGCGCCTTTTTCTTTGATTGACATGCCGCGTATTTTCTTTATTGCAAATATAAAATAAAGTATGGCCATACACGCTAAAGTTGTTCCGAAATGCTGGTTTCTAAACATTTCTTGTTACCTTTGCCTACTAAATTTATAAATCATGTACGCATTATTTTTACCATTAGGCGTTGTTGGCCCCTGGCAGATTGTTTTGATAGTAGTTATCGTGCTGCTTCTTTTTGGAGGAAAGAAAATTCCTGAACTCATGCGCGGTTTGGGCAGCGGCCTCAAGGAATTCAAGGATGCTTCAAAAGATGAACCCAAGGATAAAAACAGTGAAGAGAACAAATAGTTCTGATATAAATAATAAAAAAAGCCTTTCACGCAAGAACTTGAAAGGCTTTTTTTATTAATGCTGTTTCTGCCCCGTTGGCAGGAAATTCAAGTTATTATTTCAATTTAGCGGTGTTCAATATTGATTCCAGTTCAAATTGCAGATCTCGCTTAGCTACGCTTGGCGCATAGGTGAAGCCTTCGATGATCAAGTAGCGATTGTTCTTTTCGTCCCTAATGGCATAATTGATGAAGGGGCCGCCCATCCATGCGTCCTTTACTTCCCAGGTACCTTTGGTTTCGTAGGCGAATAATCCGTCAATCTCAGACATAAAAATATAGGGTGCATAGGCATCTTCAGTGATAAACAGGCCATCATCCTCAACGGGCAAGAGTTTACTTCCAATGGAATCGCGTATTTTAATTATATCGCTTACGGCAGAACTATCATTTTTAATCAAGGTTAAGGGTACCTCATAGACGAGGATGTTGGTGGTACCGTCTTTTAAATCCTTGCGCAACCAGTAAAAACTATCTGTGGCCTTTGCAACCCTATAGGCACTGGGAATTTGCATTTGAACGCCCATATCTTTTTTAAGGGAATCGATTTTCAACATTGAAACAGCTGTTCGTCGCTGTCTTTCCTTTATTTCTGAAAGGTGAAAAGCCTCTATGATCTTGGCGGAGTTTTTCTCTATCAATTCCACGAGTTTCTGCTGGGAAGTGGCTTTAATGACGGCGCCCACCTGAGGCTTTGCGTATTCGTCGGTAGCAAGGGTCACTTTATCTTCCTCGCTCAGCACGACGTACAGAAATAGCCTATTATTTCGTGCAAAACCAGAGAAGGCCTCGGGCGGCATCTGGTTCATTGAAAAGAGAGGTTCGTCTTGGGGAAGGCCATCAACTGGGGCGGCAAATTCATCCCGGATGGCTTCGCCCACAGGGCCGTTCCATAGATCATTTGAGGTTACAACCTGTAGGGAATTTATATTTCCACTGGAATCTGGCAGCAGTGATTTATCTTTTTTTCCGCTACTATTGCAGGAAGTGACCGCAACTAATAGTGAAAAAAGCAGTACGTGAATAGCTCTCATTAAAAGGATATTTTATGGGAACTATCCTTTGTAAATTTTAAGTTTAGTCCCGGGCTTTATGTTATTGCCACTAATATCGTTCCATTTTTTGATATTCTGTACTGAAACTCCTGGAAATTTTTGTGAAATACTCCATAAGGAGTCGCCGTTGCGCACAGTATATATCTTTTCTGATGCGCTGTCAGTGCTTGAAGTGCTTACTGCAACATCTCCATTATTCTTTTTGGGATAAATAATTAAGTTTTGTCCCACATTCACGGTATTGCTTCGCATACCGTTCCAGGTTTTAATCTGGCTGATGCCCACTCCATATCTTTCGGCTATTCTACCCAAATAGTCTCCCCTTTTTACCCGGTAGCGGATTTTTTCAGGTTGTTCATATAATTCAGGAGCGGGATCGTCGGTTTTTTCTTGCTCATCTTGAACAAAAGCATAGATGGCCTCTTCATTGTTCACAAACCTGCCTATTGCCGTCAATGGCAGGCGCAGCATATAGTCTTCATCTGAAATTACCGGAATTATTCCTAATTTATAGGAAGGGTTCAAAAACTCCAGTTCTTCTTTATCAAGATTGGTGAGCTTTGCAACTTGGTCCAGTGTTATTTGCTGCTTTATTTTGATGGTATCGGTTGCAACGTAAGGAATTCTGGCGCTTTGCTTTTTGAAGCCATGTTCCTTGGCATATTCAAATATGTACATAGTTGCTAAAAATGCCGGAACATAGCCAGCGGTTTCACGTGGAAGAAAATCGCGAAGGTTCCAATAATTGGTTTTTCCGCCGGAGCGGCGAATGGCTTTTGAAACATTCCCTGGGCCGGAGTTGTATGCTGCAAGCGCCAAGTCCCAGTCGTTGAAACTGTTGTTCAAACTTTTTAAGTATTTACAGGCCGCTTCGGTTGACATAATAGGATCGGAACGTTCATCAACATAGGAACTTACGTCCAGCCCGAACATCTTTCCGGTAGGGTACATAAATTGCCAAAGGCCGGTTGCACCAACTCTTGATTGTGCCCGAGGATTCAGGGCCGATTCAACAATTGCAAGATATTTTAATTCTAAGGGAAGATTATGTTTATCCAGTTCCTGCTCAAACATTGGGAAATAATATTCGCTCAGGCCCATTAACCGCTCCAAGGTTCCGCGTCTATTTTTAAGGTATTGTTTAATAACGCTTTCCAAGGACGGATTGTATTCTACTTTAAAAGGGGTGCGGGCGTCCAGCTCTTTGAGCCGCTGTTTTAAAACTTCCGTGGGGAGCTCGTCATATTGAACCGGTTCATATTCCTGGTTTGCAACGCTATTGTAAACATCTTCAAAAAGATCAGACTTATATAGTTCCTTTAACCAAAGACTATCCTTTTTTCTGGCCAAGGCCATATCCTTTAAATCAAAAATGAGCGTGTCCTTTACTCCCGTTGCTATCACTGTTGATGGCAATTCGTCAGCAATTTTTGAAACTCTAATGGAATCAACTATTTGAACTTTTTTTGTGTTTAGTTTTTTCACATTCCTTTTGCCTTGTTGGGCAAAACTTATACTGCACGCTAACAACAGCAGAAGAGGGAGGGATTTGTTTAGTTTCATCAGCTTATATTTTGCATTTGGGGATTTTGGCAAATTCGCCTGATTAATATTTCCTTTTTTTCCAGCTTGAAGTGAAATTCTTAGGAACTGTAACGCCTTTTCAATAAAAAAATTTTGTCAAAAATAACGATTTTGCGAAATTATGCAAATTATAAATCCAATTCACTAATATTCAATATTTTAACGTTTTAAAGCAACGCCGCTATTCCGGGCAGGGTTTTTCCTTCCAGCATTTCCAGCATCGCACCACCTCCCGTGGACACGTAGCTTACTTTGTCAGTTAGATTGAATTTATGCACGGCCGCAACCGAATCTCCGCCGCCCACTAAGGAAAATGCTCCATTCTTCGTGGCTTTGGCTATATTGTTTCCCAATGTCTTTGTTCCTTCGGAAAATTTATCCATTTCAAAAACCCCCACGGGACCGTTCCACAAAATGGTTTTGGAAGCAGCAAGCACCTGCTCAAAAATTATGTTGGATTTTGGGCCAGAGTCCAGCCCCATCCATCCGTCCGGTATATTGTTGACGGCCACGACTTTGGTGTGTGCAGCATCTGAAAAGGCATCAGCTATAACAGCATCTACGGGCAAATGTACCGAAACGTTTTTCCGTTTCGCCTCTGCCAAAATTTCAAGAGCAAGCTCCATCTTATCGTCCTCTACCAATGAACTTCCTATTTTCCCCCCTTGGGCCTTTATAAAAGTGAAAGCCATCCCGCCGCCAATGATTAAATGGTCAATTTTCTGAAGAATATGTTCAATAATAGTAATTTTCGAAGAAACCTTGGCCCCTCCGATAATGGCGGTTACGGGTCTTTCACTATTCTCCAACACTTTTTTAACATTAGTAATTTCTGAGGCAAGCAACAAGCCGAAACATTTGTTCTCAGGGAAAAAATCTGCAATAATCGCTGTTGAAGCGTGGGCGCGATGGGCCGTTCCAAAGGCATCATTGACATAAACATCTCCAAATTTTGATAATTCACCAGCAAAATGACGGTCTCCATTTGTTTCTTCTTCATAATACCGAAGGTTCTCCAGCAGTAGAATCTGGCCCGATTTTAAAGTTTGCGCAGCTTCGGAAACTTTTGATCCAATACAATCATCTACAAACTTCACTTGAATGCCTAAAATTTCAGACAGTGGTTTTACGATATGTTTTAGTGAAAATTCTGCTTCTTTGGTTTTTGGCCTTCCCAGGTGTGACATTAAAACACAACTGCCGCCATCGTGCAATATCTTTTGAATGGTGGGTTTGGCGGCGCGGATACGAGTATCATCCGTTACTTTGAAATTGTCATCCAATGGTACGTTGAAATCTACACGTATTAACGCCCTTTTTCCCTTAAAGTTTATGTCGTTCACTGTTTTCATTTTCCAATGTATATTTCTGCAAATATACCTTTTTTGGCGTTCATTCCTGGGTAAGCTCCGTGCGTAGCTATCCGTTATTAGGCAATAACTAAATTCCGGCATCAAAATATCTATACCCAATTGAACAGCAAAATTGTTTAGATTTGCAAATGGATTTTTCAGAAGTAATAGGCCAAAATCATTTGAAGCAACACCTTTCAAAAACAATTGAAAACGGCCGAATTCCCCACGCCCAGCTGTTTTGTGGAGTGAATGGTTCCGGTTTGCTCCCTATGGCCATTGCCTATGCATCCGCACTTTTGTGCAGCCAATTTAAAGAGGGAAGTATTGACTATATTTCGTGTAAAAATAAAGTATCAAAACTGAACCACCCGGACTTACATTTTGTCTATCCGGTGAATACCAGTGATGATGTTAAAAAGAATGCCATTTCCGATAATTATGCAGAAAACTGGCGAACTTTCGTATTGCGCAATCCGTATGCCTCGCTTTTTGAATGGTTACAAACCATAGGTATTGAAAAGAAACAGGGCAATATCAGCAAATTTGAAGCTGAAAATATTTCAAAAAAATTATCACTGAAAGCTTATGAAGGAGGCTACAAAGTGATGATAATTTGGATGGCCGACAGTATGAACGGCGAATGCGCCAATAAAATCCTCAAATTGGTCGAAGAACCCACAGAGAAAACCATTTTGCTTTTATTGACCGAAAAGGAACAGCAAATTATTACAACTATTCGCTCCCGATGCCAAAGGCTAACATTCCCATTGCTTGCCGAAACTGATATTGCGGAGGCCCTAATTAAAAACAAAAAAGTAAAGGACCCATTAGCCTTCCAAACGGCGCGAAGAGCTCGCGGTGACTACAACCGCGCAATGGAATTGTTAGAAAATGCCACCGAGGATGAAATTCTTGAAAAATGGTTTATAGACTGGGTCCGAACCGCATTCCGAGCTAAAGGTAACAAAGGAGCGATCAATAATTTGTTGGATTGGAGTGATGAACTTGGCGCGCAGGGGCGTGAGGCGCAAAAGAGGTTCCTTATATATTGTATTGAGGTTTTTAGACAAGCTCTATTGAAAAATTATCAAGCTGATCAACTTTTATTTTTTGAACCGAAAACTGAAGGATTTTCATTGAAAAAATTTTCACCCTTCGTCCACCAAAATAATATTTTTGAGATAAACACGGCTTTAGAGGACGCTTTTTATCATATAGAACGAAACGGAAATGCCAAAATTATTTTTACTGACCTTTCTATCAAATTAACGCGGCTTATCCATAAATCTGAATGTGCATAAACCCAGTCTATAGATTTGTGGGTTTAATAGAGCATTCCTATTAAAAATATTGCGTTTACATTCCTTCTGAGCACTGAAATTTAATTTTGCCTTGATGACTTTCCGTCGGATAGCAAAATGCGCTTATAGGGCTTAAAATTGCCTATTCTATTTTTTTGAAGCAATAAATGTGTGAGGAATATTCCTTGGAGCTCCTTGCCTTAAAATTTGAAAGCAACCCAATCCAGATTCCTTTAAGGGATAGTTTATTTCCTGTCATATATTTTTCAGAAAGCAAGCTTACATAAAATGAATCAAAAAACATTGGTTTGATCTTTACGAGTCGGAAACTTTTGGAAAAAAGAGCCGACATAGAATGTTTTGAGAAATGCCATAAATGACGAGGAACGTCGAAACCTGCCCAAAATTTACCATAATAAAGGGCGTCATAACTTTTGTAGTTTGGAACTGCAATTATCAAAGTTCCGTTTTTCTTTACTAACTGTGTCAAATGAACAACTATCTCATCCAAATTGGGAATATGTTCCAGCACATGCCAAAGCGTTACTACATCAAATTGCTTTCCCTCAAACTCATTTAAATTCAATTTAAGCGAGAGTCCTTTTCCTGAGGCAAGTTTAAGTGCATTCAGATTGGGCTCTACCCCGAAACAAACCCATCCTTTTTTTTGGGCAGTTAATAAAAAATCGCCGGTACCCGCACCGATATCCAATAAAGTACCAGCTCCGTTATTCATTGTGGATATGAGATTCGTTTTATGTTGAACAGACCATTTTTTAACAAATTGATAGGCCCAGGCGAACACCCCGCGTTTGTCATCGGTATGCGATATATAATCTTCACTCTCGTAATATTTTTGAAGTGCCGCTCTTTTTGGCTGGGGAGATGTTTGCAACAAATCCAAATTTCCGTCATAGATTAAATCAAACGATTCCTTGGAAACGAGATGATCCATTACGGTTAAATATTTTTCTCGGTGGGCGTGCAATTGTGTATTTTTAAATTTTGAATATTATGGGTATGAAATATTTTGCGCCATATATGTTTCACGTGAAACAATCGGCTATCTCCCCATATATACTAAAAGGACCGAAATATCATTAGGAGAAACTCCGCTGATTCGTGAAGCTTGCGACACAGTAGTTGGTTGAATTTTTGAGAGCTTTTCCCGGGCTTCAAATGACAAGGACTTCAATTTTGAATAGTCAAATGATTTTGGGATTTTCAAGCCTTCCAATCTATTTAATTTATCGGCATTATTCTTTTCCTTCTCAATATAACCAGAATATTTGATTTGTATTTCCGCTTGATCGATCATTTCTGAATCAAGATTATTTTTCTCAATGAAATTCGATACTGCTGGAATACTCGTCATATCATTCATTGTAATCTCGGGCCGGGAAAGAAATTTGAACATTTTGTCACTTTGATCAACCAAGGCAGATTCACGATGCAAAAAAATTGGATTAATCTCCTCTGGAGTGGCACTGGATTCTTTAAAGAAAGAAACGAAAGCCTCTGATTTCTCTTTCTTAAGTTCCATTCTTCGCATACGGGCATCCGCGGCCAATCCAATTGAATGTGACATAGGCGTTAGCCTAAAATCTGCATTGTCTTGACGCAGAAGGGTCCTGTATTCTGCTCGGGAAGTAAACATGCGATAGGGCTCTTCAGTTCCTTTAGTAATTAGGTCGTCAATAAGAACCCCAATATAAGCTTCGTTTCTTTGAAGGATAAAGGCTTCTTTTTCATAAACTTTCAAATGTGCATTGATTCCTGCCATAAGTCCCTGAGATGCCGCTTCTTCATAACCCGTCGTTCCATTTATTTGACCCGCAAAATAAAGCCCAGAAATTAACTTGGTCTCTAAAGTATGTTTCAATTGGGTGGGCGGAAAATAATCATATTCAATAGCATATCCAGGGCGAAAAAATTTCACATTCGAAAACCCAGCCACTTGCCGTAATGCCTTATATTGTATGTCCTCGGGCAAAGAAGTGGAAAAACCATTAATGTAATATTCAACCGTGTTCCAACCTTCTGGTTCCACAAAGAGCTGGTGCCTTTCCTTATCCGCAAATCTATTTATCTTATCTTCAATTGAAGGGCAATAGCGAGGACCTATGCTTTTAATGGCCCCATTGAACATTGGTGACCTATCAAAACCTTCCCGCAAAATTTCATGGACATCCAAGCTCGTATAACTCATATGGCAGGATTTCTGATCGACCAAAGGTTGGGTTACATCAGAAAAGGAAAACTTTTCAGGGACGGTGTCCCCAGGTTGCTCAATCATCTGTGAGAAATCCAACGAACGTCCGTCAACACGCGGTGGCGTACCGGTTTTCATTCTTCCGGCGTCAAAACCCAGATTTACCAAATCTTGCGTTATTCCGGTAGCCGCCTTTTCCCCGGCCCTTCCACCTCCAAATTGCTTTTCACCAATATGAATAAGGCCATTTAAAAAAGTGCCATTTGTTAGCACTACACTTTTACTCTTAATCTCCAATCCCAGTGAGGTTCTTACGGCCTTTACCTTTCCATCTTCAACAATAATTCCAGAAATCATGTCTTGGTAGAAATCCAAGTTCCGCGTCTGCTCAAGCATCAACCGCCACGTTTCTGCAAAACGCATACGGTCACTCTGTACCCTCGGGCTCCACATTGCGGGACCTTTTGATTTATTAAGCATTTTGAATTGAATAGCCGACTTATCGGCAACAATTCCGCTATAACCGCCCAGTGCATCGATCTCTCGAACAATTTGCCCTTTTGCTATTCCCCCCATTGCAGGGTTGCAGCTCATTTGCGCAATCGTCTGCAAGTTCATCGTTACCAATAAAGTCTTTGATCCCATATTAGCCGCAGCGGCAGCGGCTTCTGATCCAGCATGGCCACCACCTACTACAATAACGTCATATTCGCTTTGAAACATATAAATCTATTAACTGTTCCACGTGGAACATTAATCCAAAAATTTTTGGGATGCAAAATTACAATAAATAACAAATATAGATGGGAATGAGGAGTTGAAAATCAGAATTGTAGTTCAGATAACCTTTTCAATGATTCATTTTCCTTTTGCCGCATAATTACTTTTTGAGAAATGGTTTTATCCATATACCCACAGAAGTGAAGTATCCCGTGAATAATGACCCGATGCAACTCCTCTTCAAATGTTGATTCATAATCAATCGCGTTTTCAGCAACCCTTTCTATGGAAATATAAATCTCTCCGTTAATTTGTTTCCCAACCTTATAATCAAAGCTTATAATGTCGGTTAAAGTATCATGGTTTAAGAATTCAGTATTAAGTTTCAGTAAAAAATCGTCATCACAGAAAATATAAACTATTTCACCTAATTCATAACCTTCGGAGGCAATAATACCTCCAATCCAATTTTTAATTATTGGCTGGTTTTCCAATTCAAAATCAGTGTCAAAATTAAAATCAATCATTATTTTCCTTAAAATACTCTTGAACCTTGTTCCTATAATCCTGGCGCAAAGGTAAGGCTTCGCGATTCAGTATTTCAGTGGTGTTGAAGTATTTCTTTATTTCATCGGGCGAAAGGGGCGAATTGTTTTGAAAATCCTTTCTATTGGTTTGAGATTCCCTTCTTTCCTCCTGTCCTTGCTCAAGATCGGCTTTATCAAGTTTCAATAATTCATATTTTAAATTCAACATTTGCTGAAGTGTATTTTGGTTAAAGCCTTTATCCAACAATTGTTGCTCAATTCCTTCCATTTTTTTTAACAAATTGCCGCCATTACCTTTAATTCCTTCCTTGCTTAACCTGTCTTGAAGTTGCTGTCTCAATTGTTGTTGTTCTTTATAAATTTCAAAAATTTCTCCATTTATGTCTTCGCTATCCCCTTCGCCTTTTTTATCTCCTTTGCCATCCCTTCCATTTTCTCCATCGGAACCATTGCCTTCACCACTTCCTTTGCCTTCACCACTTCCTTCGCCCTCTCCTTCTCCTTTGCCCTTTCCTTTCTTCCCCTTTTGCATTCCTTCTTTCATTTTTTCGCTTAGCCCTTCCTGTTTTTGGATAATATCAGGCAGTTGAAAACCAGAGCCGGGACTGGGTGTTCCCTTTCCATATCCTGAACCCATTGCCATTGACATCTGCATTTGCATATTACTCAAAATATCACTCAACAAAACTGCCAAATCATTAGAACCCGTGATTGTATATTGCTGATTTCCAATGCCTCGTGTTGTTTCATTTTGTGCCAATCGCTCCAATGATTTGTCAATATTGTATTGAATCTCTGTGAGCGATGTATTAATTTGAGTTCCAAGTAATGGCTGGCGAAGGGAGAGCGAAAAAATACTGTCGTCAATGTGTTCAAAATTGGTTTTAAGATCATTTTGAATATTCAATTTCTTGCCAAAAATCGGGTTCCCGTATTCAATGGTTTTGAAAGTTTCCATCAAATCCTCTTGTTCAAAAGAAAAAACAACCAGATTATCCACGATCTGCCGAAGCATTTTAACGTCCTCTTCTATGGATTCCATTTGCCCGGATTGCATCTGCATCTGCATTCCTTTGCTCATTTCCTTCATTTTCTTTCCGGCTTTCTTTTGACTTTCACTTGCTTTTTTCTGTTCTTGTTTCTGAAGGTTATCAGTCGCCTTATCCTGTTCTTGGTCAACTTGTTGCTCGGCGGCCTTATCTTCAGGTATGTCCATTGGTTCCTTTAAAACTTCGTTTTCCTTTTGGAGCTCATCCATTTCCTTTTTGTATTCCTCAAACTTTTCGTTCAGTTCCTCCTGGGCTTCTTTGGTGTTTTCATCTTCGGGTTTATCGGCTAATTTTTCCTGTTCTTCCCCAAGTTCAAAAAGTTCCTCTGCCAGCTTTTCTGCCTTCTTCTCAACATAATATCTTTTCGTAAGCTCCAACAATTGCTCAAGATTTTTCTCTTGGTTTTTGTTCTGCTTTGATAGCTTTTCAAGCTTTTCCGTCAGTTCTTCCTTCTCAATTTTATCCTGAAGTTTTTCAAGTTCATCCAATAACTTTTCATTTTCCTTCATCCGCTCTTCATTCTCTTCCAAACGTTTTTCAAGTTGCTCTTTAAATGGATCTTTTTCTTGATTTTCAGGTTGGAATTTCTCAAGTTCCTCTTTCAGTTCCTTTGAAAAATTCTTCATCATTTCTTCCTGCTGTTGCTGGCGCTGAATGAAATTATCAAGTTTCTTTTTGTCGTTATAATTAAGTTCCTTCTTTTCCTTTTGCGTTCTTGAAAGTTCTTCCAGCGTTTGCTTTCGGTCTTTCAATTCTTCCAAAGATTTATCAAGCCCGTTTATTGCGTCCTTTTGATTTTGAAGTTGCTCATTTTCCAATTCATTCTTGGTCAGTTTTCTGAAAGAATAAATCCCAGATTTTGATGATTTATTATTGTGGATAGCGTCGTTGTCAAAAACCTCAAAATAGTATTCATACGAAACCCCTTCGTCCAAAGAAATATTTCCCGGAAACGTAAAAGTGAATTGATCAAAATTGGTTTTGTTCAAAGGCAATGCCTGCGTTTTAGCCTGCTTTTCATCGCCTTCCGGGAAATAGACCAATCGCAATTTTGTAAGCCCATAATCGTCCGAAATCTGTCCCAAAAACAAAACCCGTTGGCTATCGGCGCTGTCCTGCTTTGATTGTACCTCAATTTCGGGAAATTGATCTTTCACAACATTCAGCGTAAAAGCAAGATTTTCATAATCTTTCAATTTTTCGTTGGAAGTGGTGATGGCGTAATCAAATTTGTTGTAAATCCCCTTTTCAAAATTGAAGTTTTCCCCCTTTGAAACAAATGAAAACGAAGTATCGGCGATTTTTAAAGTCACCGCGTTTGTGTTTTTGGTTGCAACATTCCACTTCACTCTCGTTCCTTCGGGAATAGTAGCATTTCCGGTACTTTTCAAGGTTTCATCGTTCTTTCCTGTGTAAGAGGGATAATCCAAAACCATTTCAAAATTGAGCAGCGAAGGGGTTTTTACAACCTCCAAAACATATTCGCGGGAAGTAACTTTATTCGCTTTCAAGCTGAAATCGATGGATTCCACGGGTTGCTGAAAAGTATATTCAAAAAACCCGGGCGCGGTTTGTTGCAAATAATACGTTTCTCCGTTGTAATTTATGCTCGCATTTTCGGGAATTGCCGTGCCCTCGGTCCGTATTTTTAAATTGAAAGGCTTGTTTTCAACTGCATTCAAATCGTCGTTCATTATAATAAAAGAAAATGGCGCAGGCGGTTCAAACGCTGTGTCGTAATGCACAACGCGCTTATAACTGCTCGAAAAAATATCCATTCCGCCCAGAGCGCTGAACAGCAAAAATACCAAAACGGGAATAGCTGCGTATTTTAAATATTTTGCATTCTTCTTAAAATTTACGGCGCTTTTGAAGGGAACCGGTTGCAGTTCGGTAGCCTTTTGATCGATGCTTGCCACGAGCAATTCGCTTTCGCGCTGGTTTTGGTTTAGCTGAATTACGTTCAAAAGTTTATCATTTACCTGTGGGAAATGGTTCCCAATTATTTTTGAAGCCTCTTCATAATCAATTCCCTTTTGAAGCTTGAAAAGTTTCGCAAGCGGAAAGGCAATAAACCGAACAAACAGGCCAAGTTCAACAAAAACAAAAGCCCAAAAAAGAATGCGCCGTCCCAACGGATTGAGCCACAGAAAATATTCAACGAGCAGCGTAATCAACAAATACAGCAACCCAATGGCGAAAAAAAGGATTGCGCCTTTAATAAGCTCATTGGTGTAGTATTTCCTGATAAATTCCTCCAGTTTTTGCTGGATGATGCTAAATGTGCTCATTGTTCTACTTCCATTTTTAGAAAACTTCTAAAATACAATAATATTTTGTGCCAAGCACGCCGCAAAGATTGCTCCAAAAAAAGAAAAAAGCACACTTCGGAATAACTTTAAAATGCCGTAGCATAATTGTACCTTTGCCCATTCACAAAAAGAATGCAGATTATGTCTCAAAAAGTTCGGGTGCGTTTTGCTCCCAGCCCAACCGGGCCGCTTCATATTGGTGGTGTCCGCACCGCTTTGTTCAATTATCTTTTCGCAAAAAAACACGGCGGTGATTTTCTTTTGCGAATTGAGGATACCGACCAAAACCGTTATGTGGAAGGCGCCGAGGAATATATAATTGAAGCATTGAATTGGCTGAATATTCCTTTTGACGAAGGGCCTGCTTCGACTTCGCTCAGCACAAGCTCAAAAGAAAAGGATTACGGCCCATACCGCCAAAGCGAGCGGAAAAATCTGTATAAACAATACGCCGATGCGCTTATTGAATCTGGAAATGCATATTACGCTTTTGATACCGCCGAAGAACTTGACGCACACAGAAAAGATCACGAAGCAAACGGAAAAACTTTCATTTACAATTGGCACAACCGACTGAAATTGAAAAATTCCCTAATTTTTTCTTCGGAAGAAACACAGCGAAAAATAGACAATGGCGAAGAATACGTTATCCGTTTTAAATCGCCCGAAGATGAAACGCTTCATTTAAATGATATTATTCGCGGCGAAATGCAGGTGGAAACGAGCATTCTCGACGATAAGGTTCTCTTTAAAAGCGATGGAATGCCAACCTATCATTTGGCAAATATTGTTGACGATCATTTAATGGAAATCACGCACGTTATCCGTGGCGAAGAGTGGTTGCCGTCTTTGGCGCTGCACGTTTTGCTGTATCGCGCTTTCGGTTGGAATGCGCCACAATTTGCGCATTTGCCGCTGATTTTAAAACCCACCGGCAACGGGAAACTCAGCAAACGCGATGGGGACAAAATGGGTTTCCCGGTATTTCCTTTGGAATGGAAAACCACCGAAGGCGATGTGTTTTCAGGCTATCGCGAAGATGGTTATTTGCCGGAAGCCGTTGTAAATATGCTCGCATTTTTAGGCTGGAACCCCGGAACGGAACAGGAAATTTTCAGTTTGGA
>JBEBRF010000047.1:0-18070 GCA_040394975.1 Aequorivita soesokkakensis | reverse complement strand
CAAACCGGAAGCGGGAAAACCGCAGGCTTTGCGTTGCCAATATTGCAAATATTGAACAGTCAACCCCCATTGCGCCAACGTCCCGTTCGGGCATTGATACTTACGCCAACCCGCGAACTCGCCGCACAAGTTCAGGATGAATTCCGCGAATATGGCGAATTTACAGACCTTCGTTCCACCGTTATTTTTGGTGGGGTGGGCGCAAATCCACAGATTCGTGCGCTTCGGAATGGCGTGGATATTTTAGTGGCAACGCCCGGTCGTTTGCTGGATCTGCACGATCAGCGCGCTCTTTCCCTGTCAAAAGTTGAGGTGCTTGTTTTGGACGAAGCCGATAGAATGCTCGATATGGGTTTTCTGCGCGATATTAAAAAGATTCTCGCTTTGCTGCCTTCCAAAAGACAGAATTTGCTTTTTTCGGCAACTTTTTCAAAAGAAATAAAAACACTCGCAAACGATTTTCTGCACCATCCTGTTTTGGTGGAAGCAACCCCACAGAACACAACGGTTGAAAAAATCGTGCAAACCGTTTATCGCGTGGACAAAGCGCTAAAAACCGATTTGATAATAAAACTTATTTCCGAAGGAAACTGGCAACAGGTTTTGGTCTTCACGAGAACGAAACACGGCGCAAACCGTTTGAGTGAAAAGCTTGAAAAGGCGAAAATCACTTCCGCAGCCATTCACGGAAATAAAAGCCAAGGCGCGCGAACCAAAGCGCTTTCGGGTTTTAAGGCCGGGAAAGTGCGGGTTTTGGTGGCTACGGATATTGCCGCTCGCGGACTCGATATTCCATTATTGCCACACGTTATCAATTTTGAATTGCCAAATGTTTCCGAAGATTACGTGCACAGAATTGGCCGTACCGGAAGAGCAGGGGCCAGTGGCGAAGCGCTTTCTTTGGTAAGCCTTGATGAGGTTGGTTATTTAAAGGATATTGAAAAATTGATAGGCGAAAGGCTTGAAGCCAAAACCCTTCCAGATTTCAAACCCACCGAAACAATGGCCGACGTAAAAGCCGCCGAGGAAGAAAAGAAACAGCAAAAAGCACAGCGCCACAGCCGTGGTAGGAATGTTGGCCCCAAAGTGGATACACACGCCAAAAGCAAAAAGAACAATTCAAATAGACGGAGGGGGAGAAGGTAATTTCTGCCCTTTTTTCTGAAATTTACAGTTTGTCCAAATCCGGTACTGTAAGTTCCTCGATATTCCAGTTGGCGCGTTTTGCGCCGGCTTGGTAGGCACTTTCCAGAAAATCCAAAACAGTTTTTCTTGGGTTGCTTGCATTTTTGACGGTTTCATAGCTTAACAGCGCCATCGGGCTTCCATTGCTGTCTTGCCATGTTGCTTCTATTGGTTGTAAAACTTCTTCGTCAATGCCTTTTGGCGAAGGATAGGTATATGAATAATACATGGGTTCGCGCACCTTCGCATCACCCGCCCAAAACCCAAAACTGATCTGTTCGTGGCTATAGGAATCTTTTTCCAAAACCCGGGCGGAAGCATCCATTGGCGGCAATTTCTTTCCCGAGAAACGGGTTACCACCAAATCCAAGTGATGCCAATAAATATGGACGGGACAGGATTTTCCGTAAAATCTGCCGCTGAATTCATTTAAAATACTGTTGTTCCACTGCATAATTTTCCAAAACTTTTCGATGTGTTCCCAATCAAAATGATGGTATTCGGTTATTTCGCTGAATGGTTTTTCAATTTCCACATCAAAAGGTTTTTCCACAAAATCGAAACTTAGGCCTGTGCTTTTCAATTTTGAAATGTATTCTTTATAAAAATCGGCAATGGTCGGGTTTTCGGAAAGGGAAATAACAATTTCTTCGCCAGCACTTTTAGTTATAATTACTGCTTTTTTTGCAATATTGAATTCTATTTCAACGCTATCCAAACCGTCATTTACGGGAATATCGCGCGTGCTGAATCCTTTTGGGGAAACGTAGAGCGTTATATACCACCAATGGTTTTTGCGGGGAGTAGAGGCAAGGCGTGTTTTTCCTATAATTTGTAGAATTATATGAACCGTAATTCGTGAATCGTTCCAGTTTTCAAAAGGAAGTTCGGGCAGTTTTTCTGAGACCATTTGTTTTTATTGATTTGATTTTCAATTAAGTGAATAGATTGAACTACAGTTACACTTTTGGGCCATTACTAAAATTTTCTTTTGAAGTGCTGAACCGGAGAACACAATAGCCAATAATTGCCGAAATTAAAGAGCCCAATAATATTCCAATTTTAGCCGAGTCAATATATTCGGGTGAACTGTTAAAGGCTAGCCCGGCAATAAATATGGCCATAGTAAACCCAATTCCCCCCAAAAAGGATACCCCGATTATTTGTTTGTTTGAAATATCCTGGGGGATTTCAATGATTTTTAATTTTCGGGCAATAAAAATAGTGGATGAAATTCCGATACTTTTCCCTAAGATAAGACAAATCATAATGTTCACTACCAAAAACGTTTCCAGTCCGCCATCACTGCTTAGGGCCACTCCCGCATTTGCCAGCGCAAACACCGGTATCACTAAATAGGCCACCCAATTGTGGAGCCTTTCTTCCAGACTTTGCAGGGGCGATCGATATTTATTCACCCAATCTTCCAGGTCGTCTATTAGTTCCAGCTGTTCCGAGGACAACACGGGGGTTTGAAGTATAGTGCTTTCCCGGATGTCTTCCACGATACTTTCCAGTTGGTTCGTGAACTCGTGGGTGCTTATTTTCTGCCTAACAGGAATCGCAAAAGCCATAAAAACTCCCGCCAGAGTGGGGTGGAGTCCTGCCTTTAGGAACAACAGCCAAACGGCGATTGCGGAAATTATGGTAAAAAATTCAAAATATTTTCCTTTGTAGCTCAGGAAATAAATAAACGCCAGGATACCCAAGGCAATACATATCAACACAAAATTTAAACTACTGCTATAAAAAATCGCGATAACCAGTACGGCTCCCAAATCATCCACAATGGCGAAGGCGGTGAGGAAAACCTTTAAACTTAAGGGAACTCTATTTCCCAAAACTTGCAAAATAGCCAGAGCGAAAGCAATATCGGTTGCCATCGGAATTCCCCAACCTTTCAAGGTCTCAGGGTTTTGATTTATGCTAAAGAAGAAAATAATCGGCAAGAAAATGCCGCCAATTGCACCAAAAAGAGGAAACATGACTTTTTTGACGGTGTTCATTTCTCCAATCAAGAACTCGCGCTTTAGTTCTAACCCAATTAAAAAGAAGAAAACTGCCATCAGCCCGTCATTTACCCAAAGAAGCAAGGATTTTTTAAGCTCGAACGAATCAGTTACAACCCCAAATTCATAATTCCAAAGTGCTTGATAGCTACCCGCAAACGAAGAATTGGCCCATACCAACGCAATAATGGTGGTGGCCAAAAGCAATATCCCAGTAAAACTTTGAAGTTTGACGAATTTTTGAAATGGTGAAAGTATATTTTCCTTTATCATAAGTATTTTTCGGATGGGAAAGATACGAAACCTAATTTTTTTACCTCCGAACATTTCCTATTATAGTTTAAATTTTCATTAAATTATTAAGAATTCCTCCTTTTAAAGGGAAGAATCAACGCTCCTGCACCCGCTTACTGGCAAGTTTTTTTTACCTTTGCCACTCCTAAAAAGAAAGCAAGATTATGTTTGATAATTTAAGCGATAAGCTGGACAAAGCGCTGCACGTACTGAAAGGCCACGGCAGCATTACAGAGGTAAACGTAGCCGAAACTTTAAAGGAAGTGCGCCGCGCCCTTTTGGATGCCGACGTTAACTTCAAAACCGCCAAGGAATTTACCACTTCGGTTAAGGAAAAGGCATTGGGCCAAAACGTGCTTACCACGCTGCAGCCGGGCCAATTGATGGTAAAATTGGTAAAGGACGAACTTACCGCATTGATGGGTGGCGAAACCGCTGGCATTAATTTAAGCGGAACGCCAACGGTTATTTTAATGTCCGGATTGCAGGGTAGTGGTAAAACTACTTTCTCCGGAAAACTGGCCAATTACTTAAAAACGAAAAAAACTAAAAAACCACTTTTGGTTGCCTGTGATATTTATCGCCCGGCGGCAATGAACCAATTGCACGTGGTTGGCGACCAAATAGGAGTGGAGGTGTACAGCGAACCGGAAAATAAAAACCCGGTCCAGATTGCACAAAACGCCATTGCACACGCAAAGCAAAACGGCTTCAACGTTGTGATTGTGGATACCGCGGGCCGTCTTGCCGTTGATGAGGCGATGATGACCGAGATTTCAAACGTGCATAAAGCAATCAACCCTCAGGAAACCCTTTTCGTTGTGGATGCCATGACGGGACAAGACGCCGTAAATACCGCAAAAGCCTTCAACGATAGATTGAATTTTGATGGCGTTGTGCTTACCAAATTGGATGGCGATACCCGCGGTGGTGCGGCCATTTCGATTAAAAGCGTTGTAAATAAACCCATTAAATTCATCGGTACCGGTGAAAAAATGGAGGCGATTGATGTGTTCCACCCCGCCCGAATGGCCGACCGTATTTTGGGAATGGGTGATGTTGTTTCGCTTGTGGAAAGGGCACAGGAACAGTTTGATGAAGAGGAAGCGAGAAAACTTCAGAAAAAAATAGCGAAGAACCAATTCGGGTTTGATGATTTTCTTAACCAAATCCAACAGGTCAAGAAAATGGGAAGTATGAAAGATTTGGTGGGAATGATCCCCGGCGCCGGAAAAGCGTTGAAGGATGTGGATATTGACGACGATGCCTTTAAAGGAATTGAAGCCATAATCCATTCTATGACACCAAAAGAAAGAACCGAACCTGCAATTATTAACGGAAGCCGGAAAAAAAGGATCGCTTCGGGAAGTGGAACAAGCGTGCAGCAAGTGAACCAATTGCTGAAACAGTTTGACCAAATGAGCAAAATGATGAAAATGATGCAAGGCAGCGGCGGACGGAAGATGATGCAGGCTATGGGGAAGATGCGGTGAGGTTAGTTTTCAGTCTCAGTCTCAGTCTCAGTCTCAGTCTCAGTCTCAGTCTCAGTCTCAGTCACAGTTGCAGTTTCAGTTTCAGTTATTAATTAAGGCCTTTTTTAATTATGGATTTTAAGAAATTAATAGCCTATCAAAAATCATTCGATCTGGGAATGGCTATTTATAATATTTCAAAATCATTTCCGAAGGAAGAAAAGTATTCCTTAACAGATCAGATTAGAAGAAGTTCGCGATCTGTTTCTGCAAATATTGCCGAAGCTTATAGAAAACGGAAATATCAAAAACATTTCATAAGCAAATTAACCGATTCTGATGGCGAAAACTCTGAAACGAATGTTTGGTTGGACTATGCTTTTGCTTGTGAATATTTGAAGGAAGAGGTTTACAATGAATTGACCAAAGAAAACATAGAAATAGGAAAATTAATCAATTACATGATAAACAATCCCAGTAAATTTGGAGTGGATGTTGAATAATCTTAAGTTAAATACATTTAAATTTTTAACTGAAAACTGCGACTGCGACTGAAAACTAAAAAGAGCTGAAAACTGCGACTGCAACTGAAAACTAAAAATAACTGAAAACTGCGACTGCGACTGTGACTGAGACTGCGACTGCGACTGAAAACTAAAACCATGACAATCTTAGACGGAAAAAAAATAAGCAACGACATTAAAACCGAAATCACTGCGGAAGTCAATAAGATGAAAGCGCGCGGTGAAAAAGTGCCGCATCTTGCAGCGATTATTGTAGGCGATGATGGCGCGAGTTTAACGTATGTTGGAAGCAAGGTCAAAGCCTGTGAGCTTGTGGGTTTTGAATCTACTTTGATACGTTTGCCACATATTACAAGCGAGTTGGAATTGCTTAAGAAAATCAAGGAATTGAATGAAGACGATAATATTGATGGCTTCATCGTCCAGCTTCCCTTGCCGCCGCAAATTGATACGCAAAAAGTTTTGCTCACTGTTGATCCTTCAAAGGACGTGGATGGTTTCCACCCGGAAAACTTCGGAAAAATGGCCTTGGATATGAGCACATTCATTCCTGCTACTCCTTTTGGAATTCTTGAATTGTTGCGACGCTACGATGTGGATACAAAAGGGAAACACACCGTGGTTATTGGAAGAAGCCACATTGTGGGCCGCCCGATGAGTATTTTAATGAGTCGCCGAGGTTGGCCAGGGAATAGTACGGTAACCTTAACGCACAGCAACACAAAAAATATAGCACAAATAACCACACAGGCAGATATTATTATCTCGGCATTGGGTGTCCCCAATTTCCTAAAAGCTGAAATGGTAAAGGACGATGCCGTAATAATTGACGTAGGAATCACACGAATGGAAGACCCAAACAGTCCAAAGGGTTACGTGATTACCGGCGATGTGGATTTTGAAAACGTAAGCAAAAAGGCGTCATTCATAACGCCAGTTCCGGGCGGGGTTGGCCCTATGACCATTGCTATGCTTTTGAAGAATACGCTTTTGGCTCGTGAACAACGAAATGGGCACTAAATTCCCTTACCTTCCTTGATTTTCCAATCCAAATAGCGGTGAAGATCGCTCTCTATCCACCCCATCCCGATGGAAAGAACCGCCAGATCATCAATATACCCAATGCCCGGAATGAAATCAGGGATTATGTCCATAGGGTTTAAAGTATAGAGCAGCGCCATGATCACAGTGGCAATGGTAAACCATGGAACTTGTGGGTAGATGCCGTTTTTCACGTCTTTAAGCATCGCTATCATTATTTTGCCGAGTTCTGCAAATTTTGAAAGAGAATTCGCCCCACTGAATTTTTTGTTTATTGCCGTTTCATTTTCGAGCACTATTTCAACGTCGTCCTCTTTAATTTTTGCAACTTCCTCGTTTACATATTCCTCCGGAACCCCGTCTTCACGATTGCCGGGATTGAAATACAAGTTTGAAAATATTCCTTTTAATGACATAGTTTCTGTTTTATTTTAAAGATAACTAAAATGGAAACTGGAAACTTTTAAAATTATGTTATAAAATTTTTCAGAAGTTTTTACAATCGTTCCTCTGCGTTGGGAGCGTCTTCCTTTCCGTATTCCTTTCGATAAATTCTGACGATAACCATAAAAAGACTAATAAGCAGCGGGCCAAAGATAAGCCCGATAAATCCGAAGAGCGGCACCCCCACTATTACCCCAATAAGGGTTACCAAGGGATGCACGTTGTCCAGTTTTTTAAGCACATACAGCCTTATAATATTATCGGTTGAACCTACCACCACGAAGCCGTAAATCAAGATTCCCCAAGCTTGGAACTCACTGCCGGAGGATAAAGTGATAATAAAAACAGGCAATATCCCCAAAAGGGTTCCCACAAATGGAATCATGCTGCCAATGGTAGTGATCACAAACCAAAAGAGCGGCTCTTCCACCCCAAAGATAAAAAAACCGATAAGGGCAATGATGCCCTGGGCCAACGCAACCAATGGAATTCCCAACGCGTTGGACCGCACCATTTCTTGTATTTCGTTGCCAATTTCTTTCAAATTTTCACGCCCCATGGGAATGTATTCTCTCAAGGATTCCCGTAGCTCGCGGCGGTTGGTGAACATATAATAGAGCATAAAATACATAAGCCCAATAGCGATAAAGGCATTAAAAGTATGCCCAACCAAGCCTTGAAGATTGGACGAAATCCCGCCGCTAATGGCCGAAACATCTATTTGTGAATGAAAATCGTAACCAAATTTAGCTTCTACCTGGCTCAGTTGTTCCTTCAGCGCATTGACAACCTGTTCCGAATTTTTAACCGCCTTTCCGATTCTGTTGGAAAGCATCATAACCACTCCGGCCACCGGAATCAAAATGCCCACAAAAGAGAGGAACATAAGTAGGGCGGCGGCCACGGAAGGGTTCCATTTTTTTTGGTTAACCAGTTTCGCCATCCACTTGCGCATAAGCACATAAATGGTAACCGCGCCCAAAACCCCGGTGAGATAGGGAAGAAGCTCACGAAAAATAAGAGTTCCCATTAATAAAATGAGCAAAATGACAAATGTCTGTCTAATGATTTGAGGTGGAATCTGTTTTATCATTTGGTGAATAATTGGTTAATTCCTTTAAAAAATTTTAGGGAAACTTTTAGGTTGTCCACTTGAATGGGAAGTTGGAACTGGCTTTGGCGAGGCTTCATCAATGGTTTCGCAAGGCGTCCATCAATTGTTTTTTTGTCATTTTTGACCGGCCCTCAATTCCCACTTTTTTCGCTTTTTCGTAAAGTTGATCCTTAGTCCATTCTTCATAAGGCTTGGCCTTTCCACCTTTTTTGCCTGAATCTGGCGTGTTGGCGATTCGCGCCGATTTTTCCTTGCTGTATCCTTTATCGCGAAGGGCCCGGTATTTTTCCTCGTCTTTAATTCTGGGGTTTGGCATAACATTTATGAATAAAAAAACTGTTTTGAACGAAAGTTTTTGGGCGGCTGTTTAGGTTTGGTCGGTGTCCTTTCGGTTTTTCAAAAGGCCAATTCCTGCGAAAAAGAATATGATTCCCAAGATAATGAATGCCCACGGGCTCATGCCTAAAGTCATACTTCCAAAGACGGACAAAATTCCCAGAATAAGGCCAACGCCACCGGCTATCGTAAGGATGAGCCCCAATATTTTAATCATGATTAACTGGATTTTTGATGGTTAATTTGATTAAAAATAATCGAATTTGCCCAATTCGATGGAAACCTTAACAAAACCTTTGCAGGTTGGTTATTGGGCAGGCCGGTCCCACCCAATCATAAAATATTTAAAGGTAGCCGAATCGGGTATTTGGCTGGCTTCAATCTTTAAATCCATATTGTTCCGAAGCGATTCTGGAAGGTTTTTTTTGTCAATAGTGATGTAAACATCGGTTTCCTTCAGAAAAATGACTACGGCATTAATGGTATTTTCAATATTGTCAATGGTATAATTTTCCTTTAGGTCCTTAAAAGTGCTGGCAGTGGACAATCCCTTTTCCGTTTTGTATCTTGGATCAAAAACTTGAATATTCGTTATGGTGGAATTGGGATCATTTTCATTGTCGGGGGAAAGGAGAAGCAATAATTTTCCGCCTTTTTCATAAATTTCTACCTCGCCTTGTGTTTCCAATGCATTTGGTGATGAATTTATTTTCACGATAGAATCTGTCGCAAAAATGGAATCGATCTTCTTGATTTTCAGTTCCTTTTTCAATTCGCCTATGGAGCCGTTTTTAATTAAGAAAGGGTCGCTGTCCTTTCCACATTGAACAAAAGCGAGGGAAACGATTCCTAATATTAAAAGTGTTTTTTTCATTTATTTTTGAAGTTAATTTATTGGTTTGATTTGGGTTAATTGGAAAATTGAGCTGTTTAAAAACCTGCTTTTATTTTCTTCCAGCCATGGTAATGAACTTTCCGAGTATGCCCAGAACGCTGCGTATAACCGTGGGGCTGGAAATGGTTTTGATGAGGGTTTTTGAAGTGCTGCTGCTGCTGGAGGAGGTCCTTCTTACCGCTTCTTTTTCACGGGTTGCTTTTTCCTTTGCTTCTTCTTTGTTGGCGGTTTCAATTTTTTTGGTCAGGATTTCATAGGCACTTTCCCTATCTATTACTTCATTATATTTTGGGATTAATTTAGAAGCTGAAAGTAATTCCGAAAGCTCAACATCGCTCAAAATGTCCATCCGGCTCATGGGCGCTCGCAGCATGGTGCGGGCCAGCGGGGTGGGAATTCCTTTTTCGTTTAGTGCGCTCACCAACGCTTCGCCAATTCCTAAGGCCGTTAAAACTTCATCGGTTTTGTAATATTGCGAAATTGGATAATTTTCTGCCGTAAGTTTTATTGCCTTTCTGTCCTTCGCCGTAAAGGCCCGAAGCGCATGTTGGATTTTCAAACCCAATTGGCTCAAAACAGCGTCGGGGACATCGGTAGGGTTTTGCGTAACAAAATAAAGGCCCACTCCCTTGGACCTTATTAATTTTACGATGCTTTCAATTTGGTTGAGCAGCGCGCTGCTGGCCTCATTGAAAATTAGATGTGCTTCGTCAATAAAAATCACCAATTCGGGCCTGTCGCTATCGCCCTGTTCGGGAAAGGTGGCATAAATTTCTGCCAAAAGGCTGAGCATAAATGTTGAAAAAAGCTTCGGACGGTCTTGAATGTCGGTGAGGCGAATGATGTTTATGAAGCCTCTTCCGTTTTCGTCAATTCGAAGCAAATCATCGGTTTCAAATGATTTTTCGCCAAAAAACATGTCGGCTCCCTGTTGTTCCAATTCTACTACCTTCCGAAGAATGGCGCCTGTGGAGGAGGAAGAAATCCTTCCGTATGACTCGGAAAATTCATCTTTTCCTTCATTGGTAGCGTATTGCAGTATTTTTTTAAAATCCTTTAAATCCAAAAGAGGCATTTGGTGATCGTCACAATATTTAAAGATCACCGAAACAATGCCGGCCTGCACATCGCTCAAGTCCAGAATTCGGGAGAGCAACACCGGGCCGAACTCGCTAACGGTGGCCCGCAGGCGAACACCGTTTTGATTGGACAGCGAGAGAATTTCCGTTGGAAAACTATTGGCCTCAAAGGGAAACCCAATGACGGCATGGCGCTCGTCAATCTTCGCATTGGCCGTGCCGGCTTGGGCAATACCGCTAAGGTCGCCTTTGATATCCATCAACAGTACGGGAATTCCTTTTTCGGAAAGATTTTCTGCGATAATTTGGAGGGTTTTTGTTTTGCCAGTTCCCGTTGCTCCTGCAATCAGGCCGTGACGGTTCAAGGTTTTCAACGGGAGTTTTACATAAGCTTCCTTAACGGTTTCCCCGCCCAGCATGGCCGCCCCAAGATTTATGAAATCGCCCTTGGTAGTGTAGCCAGAATTGATATGATCAAAAAATGCCTGTGTGTCTGCCATCTCATTAATTTTGTTCAAAAGTAATAAATTATAAAGCACTTTAAGTTTTAATGACTTAAAATTGAACTGCCCAGCAATTTTTGAATTAGGTTTTTTTATTGCGCATTTTGGACATCAATAATTGTACTTTTGCAAGCATGAAAACGGAAGTACAGAATTTAGTGGATCAAGGGTTGATGCTGCCATTGATGGAAGAATTTTATACCATTCAAGGGGAAGGATTCCACAAGGGAACGGCGGCCTATTTCATAAGAGTTGGAGGCTGTGATGTTGGTTGCCATTGGTGTGACGTAAAGGAGAGTTGGAATGCCGATCTGCATCCGCCCACAGCTATTGAAGCCATAGTTGCCAACGCAAACAAACACTCAAAGACCATTGTCATTACCGGTGGCGAACCCCTCACTTGGAACATGGATCCCTTGACCAAAATGCTCAAGGAACGGGGAATGCAAACGCACATTGAAACCTCGGGCGCCTATAAATTGACAGGTTCGTGGGATTGGATTTGCCTTTCCCCAAAAAAAATAAAGCTCCCCACGGAAGAAATTTACAAAGTCGCAAACGAGCTAAAAATCATAGTGTTTAACAATGACGATTTCCGCTTTGCGGAAGAACAGGCCGCAAAGGTGGGCCAAAACTGTATCCTTTATTTACAGCCCGAATGGAGCCGGCGCGAAAAAATGAGCCCGTTGATTGTGGATTATGTAATGCAAAACCCAAAATGGAAAGTGTCTTTGCAAACACATAAGTATTTGAATATTCCTTAAATTCCGTTGTCTGTTCTCGTTTTTGATCTGAATTCCTAAATTTTCAGAATATTGCAATTTTAAACTTTTTTGAAAGGGATTTCCACATAATGGTCGTCCCAGCCAATCATTAACACGGTACCCTGATTGTTGGTTTTAAAGATCATTGAAAGCGATTCAATAGGCGCCGCAGCTTGTTCACATGGAACCGTTGCCCGAGCCACATCTTTTTCTTTTTTATAACTGAAAGCCCCCCACACATTGGTGTCGCTATTAATAATGATGGTCCAGTTTTCTTCACCGGGAATTGTGTAGAGTGTGTAAGTGCCGGGTTTCAAAATAGTGCTCCCAAACCTCAATGGAACATAAATATCCAGTTCCGTAGCCTCATTTGCACCGGTGCGCCAAACCTGGCCGTAGGGCACCACATCGCCAAAAATATCGCGTCCCTTTTTTTGGGGCCTGCTATAAATAACCCTTGCAAATGGCGGGCTCTTTTTGTCGGGACGCGCCATGGCTATGTCCATGGGCGAGGCGTCCATATCGGGAAAACTTTGCGCCTGCGATTTGTTGAAAGCAAAAGCGATAAAAAAAATAAAAACCAAAACGATATTTTTTTTCATGATGACGGATTTGTTTTGAAAATTACAAAATCTATAGATGTGACCGCTATTTTTTCTTTAGGTTTAAGGGCATTTAAAAAAATCTGTAACCAAATAGATACATAACGATAATTTCGCCTCTTAAAGTATGCCATGCTCAAGCATGGACACTGCCGCTATTTCTATCATCAGGAGAAAGGCATTTTTCCACACAATTTTGTTGATAACTTACTGCGTTAAATATGCGTAAACCCTTAATTTTATTGGGGATTTCGTTATCTTTGAGCGTTAAAAAAATTACTGAAAAACATTCAAAACATTATATGAGCGAAGAACAGAAAAAAGGTAGTTACGGCGCCGACCAAATTCAAGCGTTAGAGGGCATGGAGCACGTGCGCATGCGCCCATCCATGTACATTGGCGATGTGGGCCCGCGCGGGCTGCACCATTTGGTCTATGAAGTAGTGGACAACTCCATTGACGAGGCCATGGGCGGCTATTGCGACACTATTGAAATTTGGATAAACCAGGATAATTCCATTACGGTTAAGGACAACGGCCGTGGAATTCCAGTTGATCTTCACAAAAAGGAAGGCGTTTCCGCGCTCCAGGTCGTGATGACCAAAATTGGCGCCGGAGGCAAGTTCGATAAAGATTCTTATAAAGTTTCCGGAGGGTTGCACGGCGTTGGGGTATCTGTAGTAAACGCACTTTCTGAACATCTCACCGCCACAGTTTACCGCGACGGCAAAATCTGGCAACAGGAATATGAACGCGGAAAGGCCATGTATCCGGTAAAGTCAATCGGCGAAACCGATTATCGCGGCACGGTGGTTACCTTTAAGCCAGATCCCCAAATATTTCAACAAACGCTGGAGTTCAGCTATGATACCCTCGCAAGCCGAATGCGCGAGCTTTCTTTTCTGAATAAAGGAATCACCATTTACTTTACAGATAAAAGACAAACAGATGAAAATGGTGATTTCGTCACCGAAAAATTCCACAGTCAAGAAGGCTTGAAGGAATTTATACGCTTTTTGGACGGCAACCGCGAACCCATAATCGCCCAGGTAATTTCCATAGAGGGCGAAAAAAATGACATTCCCGTTGAGGTTGCAATGGTTTACAACACTTCCTTTAACGAGAATCTCCATTCCTACGTAAACAATATCAACACCCACGAAGGAGGAACCCACCTCGCAGGCTTCCGTGCCGGATTAACGCGTACCTTGAAAAAATATGCCGATGCCTCTGGAATGTTGGATAAATTGAAGTTCGAGATTGCGGGCGACGATTTCCGCGAAGGATTGACAGCAATTATTTCAGTGAAAGTACAGGAGCCCCAATTTGAAGGCCAAACAAAGACGAAGTTAGGCAACCGTGAAGTAACTTCCGCAGTGAGCCAAGCAGTTTCTGAAATGCTCGAAAACTATTTGGAAGAACATCCCAATGACGCCAAAACCATCGTCCAAAAGGTCATCCTTGCTGCACAAGCACGCCACGCCGCACGAAAGGCACGCGAAATGGTTCAAAGAAAAAACGTAATGAGCGGAGGCGGCCTTCCGGGAAAACTTTCAGATTGTTCGGAACAGGATCCCGCAAAATGTGAAGTATTTCTCGTGGAGGGTGACTCGGCGGGCGGAACGGCAAAACAGGGTCGCGACCGTACTTTCCAGGCCATTCTTCCCTTGCGGGGAAAAATTCTCAATGTGGAAAAGGCAATGCACCACAAAGTCTTTGAAAACGAAGAAATCAGGAATATATATACCGCTCTGGGCGTAACCATTGGTACAGAAGAAGACAGCAAAGCTCTGAACCTTGAAAAATTGCGATACCACAAAGTGGTGATAATGTGTGATGCCGATGTGGACGGAAGCCATATTGCCACCCTTATCCTTACGTTCTTTTTCAGATATATGCGCGAATTGGTTGAGGCCGGTTGTGTCTATATTGCCACGCCGCCGCTATATTTGGTAAAGAAAGGCGCCAAAAAGGAATACGCTTGGAGCGATAAGGAACGCGACGCCTTAAACGAACAGTTTGGGGGAAGCGCCACAATACAGCGCTACAAAGGTTTGGGTGAAATGAATGCAGAACAGCTCTGGGACACTACCATGAACCCAGAATTTAGGACCCTGCGCCAAGTAACCATTGACAACGGCACCGAAGCCGACAGAATTTTCTCTATGCTGATGGGAGACGAAGTTCCGCCCCGCCGCGAATTCATTGAGAAAAATGCCGTTTATGCAAAAATTGATGCATAGCACTTCCGTTAAACTTTTTACAAAAACCCTCTGCTTCTGTTGAGGGTTTTTTAATTTCAAAGTGTTTTTAAAACAAAATCTATGAAAAAGACAATGTTTCTTTTGGGATTATTTTCAACCTTTTCCATGTTTTCCCAAGAAAATCTGGAAGACCTTTTGGCCTCCGGCATCCAAGATGCACAAAGATTTGCGCGCGCCTATATTGCTCCGGCAACCGAAGGGATGATCTACAATACCGCAAACGGCTGGATTCAATCGGCAGAGGTAAAATCGCCATTAAAATTTGAAATTTCTTTAATGGGAACTGCCACATTCATTAAAGACGAAAATAGAAGCTTCACTTTGAATACTTCGGAATATAACAATTTAAGGTTTAGGGATGGAAGTATTTCAAAAGAAGTGGCCACTGCATTTGGGGAAAATGACCCCGATATTATTGTCTATTCCCAAGTCCAAAACGGACCCTTGCGCGAAGAAGTTGAATTTCTGTTGCCCCAAGGGCTGTCCTCAGTAAATGTTAAAATTCTCCCTACAGCATATTTACAGGCACGATTGGGCATTTTTAAGGCCACCGAAATAAAAGTGCGTTATTTTCCCAAAATTGAACAGGAAGACGTAAAGGTTGGCCTTTTTGGGCTGGGGCTTCAGCATGAATTTACCCAATGGCTGCCTGCGGAAAAAGTTTTTCCCGTTGCCATTGCTGGTTTGGTGGCCTATAACAACCTTAATGCAAATTATGATTTTACCGAAGATGAGATAATAGCAGGTGAAAACCAGCAATTTGAGCTGAAACAGAATTCTTGGGTTTTTCAACTTCACGCTTCCACGAAGTTGCCTGTTTTCAATGTATATGGCGGAATTGGATATGTTTCCGGAACTTCAGATTTCAATGTTTTGGGAAATTATCGCGTAAGGGCCGGTATTCCCTTGCTTGAAACAACAAGCGAATTTAGGGATCCTTTTAGTGTGAAAAACAAAGTTTCGGGCGTCCGCGGAACTATTGGCGCAAAGCTACAACTGGGCTTTTTCGGTATCCACGCTGATTATAATATTGCTGAATTCAACAATGCTTCCGTAGGCCTCCACTTCGGAATTTAATGGGCTAATCTCTCGTCTTTTAAAGTAGATATTGGTACTTTTGTACCACTTTTCAGAAATGTTCTGAAAGAAAATCATTCCGAATTTCTTCGGAAAACTATAAACCACAAATTAAATTTATAATATGAAAGTAACAGTTGTAGGGGCGGGTGCCGTTGGCGCAAGTTGCGCAGAGTACATTGCCATCAAGAATTTTGCAAGCGAAGTAGTACTGGTCGATATCAAAGAAGGTTTTGCCGAAGGAAAGGCGATGGACCTGATGCAGACCGCGTCCTTAAATGGTTTTGACACTAAAATTACAGGCGTAACTAACGATTATTCAAAAACTGCGGGTAGCGATATTTGCGTAATTACCAGCGGAATCCCGCGTAAACCGGGAATGACGCGCGAGGAATTGATAGGAATAAACGCCGGAATTGTAAAAGAAGTTTCTTCAAACCTTGTAAAAAATTCCCCCGAAACTATTATAATCGTAGTGAGCAACCCGATGGATACGATGACTTATTTGGTGCATAAAACCTCGGGCTTGGACAAAAATAAAATCATCGGGATGGGCGGTGCTTTGGACAGCGCTCGTTTCAAATATCGTTTGGCCGAAGCTTTGGGCGCCCCAATCAGCGATGTGGACGGAATGGTAATCGGCGGCCACAGCGATACCGGGATGGTGCCTTTAACACGTTTGGCGACCCGAAACAGTGTTCCCGTTTCAAAATTTATTTCCGAAGAAAGATTGAACCAAGTTATGGAAGACACTAAAGTTGGGGGCGCAACGCTGACCAAACTTTTGGGAACTTCGGCCTGGTACGCGCCGGGCGCGGCGGTTTCTGCTTTGGTTCAGGCCATTGCTTGCGACCAAAAGAAAATGTTTCCGTGTTCCGCAATGCTCAATGGCGAATACGGAATGAATGATATCTGTATTGGTGCTCCGGTTATTTTGGGCAGAAACGGAATCGAAAGAATAGTGGAGCTTGAATTGAACGATGCAGAAAAAGCAAATATGAAAGAAAGCGCAGAAGGCGTTCGCAGTGTTAATGATTTGCTTGAGCTTTAAATGAAGTTTAAACCTCACAGGTCTCCAAGACCTGTGAGGTTTTTATGAATTTCAAGTGATTTTCATAAGATTTATCGGGACACATAAACAATATGATAACATTGATGCAAAAACAATTTGATTATGAAAATTCGGCCAATTAAAACAGAACAGGATTATGCTTCTGCTATTAGCAGAATTGAAGAATTATGGGGAGCAAAAAAAGATACTCCAGAAGGTGATGAGCTTGATTTATTGGTGACCTTGGTTGAGTCCTACGAGATGAAACATTATCCCATTGCTCCACCTGACCCGATTGATGCCATCAAGTTTCGAATGGAACAAATGGGGATGACCAAAGCTGATATGGTAAAATATCTTGGCAGCCAAAGTAGAGTAAGCGAGGTTCTTAATGGGAAAAGAGGTTTGACTTTGGGTATGATTAAGTCATTATACAAAGGATTAAAAATTCCAGCAGAGATTTTATTGGCTTGATTGATAAATTATAGAATTGAAAAAGCCGGCAATTGCCGGCTTTTTTTATTGCTCTGCTTTTGTTTCGCTTTTCTTATAGATTCTGTAAAAATATATTGATAGCATAATTATTGAGACCCAACTACAAGTTTCCAAGGAAAAGTTCATCGTGCCATAAATTTCAATAAACTCCATATTTTCATATGGTTCAGGCTCTTTGGAAAAAACTTTCGCGAGAACTAAATTTGATAGTTTATATTGGATAGGACTTAAGAAGATTGCTATTATTGTTGACACCACATAAATTCCTATCGGAAATTTAATATTCTTTGATTTAAAGTTTTCTGTTTTTTTTAAAAGAAATTTTATTAAAAAAATACAAGTAAATAAATAAAGCAGAACGGACAAGATTGGTATAGAATATAAAAGAAAATCAACTCTCATTTCCTTCCATAGTCCGAAATGAAAATATGAATAAACGAGAAATCTTAAAATTGAATCAATAGCATTGATCAAAACAAAACCAAAAAACATCCAAAGCGCAAGAGAGAATAATTGTTTTTTCATTCGTTCAATTTAATAATAAAACCTCACAGGTTTTCAAAATCTGTGAGGTTTTTATTTAGTTAGAATTTTTTAGTCTTTATTCTTTGCTCTTTCAGCGGCTTGTGCTGAGCTTGTCGAAGTAAGCGGTCTTAAACTTCACGATTCATCCTGAAAAACAATTTTACCTTCCTTCCTTAGGGAAAACCCTTAGAATAAATTTCCGTGAATCCCCTGAAACAAGCCTTTGGTGCTCTTTCTACATTTGTCTAAGGAAACAATAAACAAACAGAACAACAAAAATTATTAATGATTAGGAATTAGTTGATTGGGAATTGGTTGATTGAAATTGGTTTATAAATTATCCAATTCCCCAATCCACTAAAAGTCCCACCACATATAAACATAATTAACAACAAG
>JBEBRF010000046.1:0-18124 GCA_040394975.1 Aequorivita soesokkakensis | reverse complement strand
GACAATGTAACCAATAGGACCATTGAAATTTCCCTCGGAAAAATCTACGATTTCAATAAGCCATACTCCAAATATCTAATTCTTCGGAATGAACTGCGAGAGCAACAGCTGGCTTCACAAAAAAATCAGCAAAAGCACATTGAACATACCGAGAAACTTATCGATAAATTTCGCGCCAAGGCCAGTAAGGCCACAATGGCACAATCGCTTATCAAGAAACTCGATAAAATTGATCGCATTGAAGTTGACGAAGACGACAATAGCGTGATGAGCCTGCGATTTCCCGTGTCCATCACTCCCGGAAAAGTAGTTATTGAAGCGGAAAATATTTCCAAAAGTTATGGTGCAAAAAATGTACTGAACGGAATAGATTTATTGGTGGACCGCGATAGCAAAATTGCCTTCGTTGGCCAAAACGGACAGGGAAAATCAACCCTCGCCAAAATAATTGTCGGGGAAATAGACTACAGCGGAAAATTAACCTTGGGGCACAATGTGCAAATAGGCTATTTTGCACAAAACCAGGCCGATTATCTCGACGGCAACAAAACCGTGCTCGACACCATGATCGACGCCGCAAATGAAAAAAACCGCAGCCGGGTCCGCGATATTTTGGGGTCATTCCTATTTCGCGGAGACGAGGTGGAGAAATTTGTGCGCGTGCTTAGTGGGGGCGAAAGAAACCGACTGGCCCTTGCAAAATTGCTCCTGCAGCCCTTCAATGTTTTGGTGATGGATGAACCCACCAACCACCTCGACATAAAATCCAAGAACGTGCTGAAAGACGCGTTGAAGAATTTCGGGGGCACCCTGCTGCTGGTTTCCCACGACCGTGATTTCCTGCAAGGATTGACAAACAAGGTTTATGAATTTAAGGACCACCACATCAAGGAATATTTGGGCGATGTAAATTATTTCCTCGAACAGCGAAACCTGCAAAACCTTCGCGAAGCAGAGAAACGGACCATGGTCACTGAAGTGAAGGAAAAACGTAGCGCCGGCGAAGAATATGAAATTCAGAAAAAACTGAAATCTGCCAAAAACAAATTGAGCAATATTGAGGCCTCCATTTCTTCTTTGGAAAAGGAAATAGCCAATATTGATACCGAGCTGTTGATAAATTATGAACAAACCATTGCCGCACCACATTTTTTTGACAACTATCAGGAGAAGAAAAAGAAGCTGAAAAAATTAATGGAAGAGTGGGAATTGCTTCAAGAAACCGTTGAAATGCTATCTTAATTATGCACTTTGTAAAAAAATAGTTGCAGATGATTTTTGAACATTTTTTTCAATGTCCGCATTGCTGGCAGGAAATCTCGATGTTATTGGATTCCTCCGTAACCCGCCAAAAATATATTGAAGATTGTGAGGTATGTTGCAATCCGCTGGAAATTAGACTCATGTTTCATCACGGCGAACTCACCGAATTTTCGGTACAAAAAACTTCATGAATTAGTATATATTTCTTAAATTTAGTGACAGCAACCAAAACAAACCTCCCCATGCTCTCCACTTTTAACATTGCTGATAATATTATAGGTTTTATTGTTGACGGGTCTTATGACGAGCACGCCGTACTGAGCATCCAAGCTCAAGTAACCGAAAAGTTGGAACAGTATGACAAACTGAATCTTTACATAGAGGACACTGAAAATGCCGAAATATCCCTAAAGGCAGTTGTAAAGAATATTCCCTTCAAACTAAAAACCGGTAATCGGTTTGAGCGTGTTGCTGTGGTTACGGACCGAAAATGGATGCAGGTTGCCAGCAATGTTGAAAAACTGTTGTTTTCCTCAGAAATCCGAATATTTTCAGGCCAACAACGGTTGGAAGCCATTCAGTGGATAAGCCATTAATTGCCCCCTTCTTTCCGTTAAATCATAATTTTAAGGAGTGCGTTTTTCACGCTAATCCATAAAAAATTAAATACCGATTTTGTTTTATCACGAGTTGCCTCCGCGGTTCCTTCCTTAAAAACCGTATCTCCACTTTTACTGTCCTTCGGAACAAAAATATCAGTGAGGACCGATAAAAATTCATTTTTCCGTTTTCCGTCCTTTTGCAGCACGGTTATCTTAAAATCGGAATAGCTCATTTTCATTTGTGTCACGGAAGTTTCATTGTTACCGTCAATGGTAAAATATGCTTGGTTTGTGTGGCCCTGCAATTTTACGTTTAAATTAGCTTCGGTAAAACTGTTCAATTCATTGGCAACCAACGGGCCAACATCAGCCTTAAACAGAAAGTGATCTTCGGGATTTTGTACGTCAAAGGTCCATTCTGCCTTCAGGGGCGTTTTTTCCATGAAATCCGCAGTTACTTTTATTGCAGTTTTTTCCGAATTTTCATAGGTATTCCCCACGTTTGAAATAGTTGCATCTAAATTCAGAAACTTAATGGAACCGCCCATATTTTCAGACTTTACCCTTTCCTCATAAACTATTTTGGCGTCCGAAATGGAGATGGAATCTACCGTGAGCCAAAAAGGTAGCTCCCGCAACATTTTGCTGTACAGAGGTTTTGTTTTTGGATCGTCGGCCACCAGCTTGTCTCGGTAAATTTCCAGTGAAGGCAACGTTAGCCCAACGTGCTTGCTTTTCGCGAAAAAATGGTTGTGGTTGAAACCAAAATCAAAATCATTTACGGTAAGCGTTTTTAGGAATAGATTATAATGGTCCCGTTCCCGCGTTATGATTTTTGAAAGTTGTTTTCTTGAAAATTTGGTATGTAGCCTAAGATTTTCAAAAATGGCCTGTTGATTTTTAACTGTAAAATCCTCAACGGTTAAATTTTCATAAGGGCTTACTTTTACGAAGACAGTATCGCTCACGGCTTCAAAATCTTCATATTCAAAGGGAATTTTTTTAACAATGGATTTATTGTCAACCATTATTCCGGAAACATTAATGGTCAGTCCCGCGGAATATACTTTAAGTGAATCGGCGCCCTTTTCATAGATGGCCAACTTTGAATTTTTTATGGAAACACGATCAACATAGATGGGTTTATAAATTTGCGCTACGGCCTGCCTGAGCGTGTCTTTTGAAGGCGTCAACCGATTTTCGAAATAGATGATTTTTGGGTTTTCAAGAGAAATTTCATCCACTTGAATTGCGTCATTCATTACGTAATCCCAATAACTTATATTTGAAATCTTTAACCGCTCTACCGAAATGAACGTATGTTTCAGGCTGTCCAATTTGTTTTTGATGACGAGTGAAGCATTGGAAACCACAATGGAACCCCCAAAGGATTCAATTGAAATCGCATCATAGGAACGAATCATATTTTCGGGTAACCGTTGTTGAATAAAAATTTCCAGCTTGTTCTTTAAAATGACATTCACAGAAAGGATGGCGATAATAAATAAAGCGCCAAGGGCCAAGACCACATACATTAATTTTCCAAAACCTTTATCCATTGCCTAAAGATAAATAAAGAGATTGACGCTAAACGAAGTTTAAATACAACAATTCAAAAAATAGTGATTTGTGGCTTGTAGGGTTCAAAATGGTTTGTATCTTTGCAGTCCCTATATTTCTGTCGGCATTATGGGCCGAAAGTTGAAAGCTAAGTTTTGAAATATTTGGGATTTGAAATCGCGGGATAGAGCAGTAGGTAGCTCGTCGGGCTCATAACCCGAAGGTCACAGGTTCGAGTCCTGTTCCCGCTACGAAAGAAAACCTCCAATTTTGGAGGTTTTTTTATTTTATAAAACTTCAGGATTATTTATTTTAACAACATAATTATATCTTCGCAATCACTTCAAAAATTTATAAAATGAAATATTTTTTCAGCAGCATCTTTCTTTTCCTGGCCGCTTACCCTGTATCGCTTTGCGCTCAACAGGTAAATGAGGACAACCAACCACTTTTCGACAATGTAAGTTACAGACAGGGAAATGTTTACCGAACAGCCTCTGGAAAACCTGGCCCGGAATACTGGCAAAATTCCGCCGACTATAATCTGGAAGCAACGCTCGACGATAAAACCCACACCGTTTCGGGGAAGGTTTCCATTCATTATACAAACAACAGCCCGGAAACCTTGGATTTTATTTGGGTTTATTTGGAACAGAACCGTTTTACCGAAAATTCCCGCGGAACATTGACAACCCCAGTTCAAGGAAATCGCTACAGCGGCGACGTAGAGGGCGGTTTTGAATTGGCAAATATTTCAGCAAAAACCAAAACTGGCACTTCTTCAAAATACATAATTACCGATACCCGGATGCAAGTTTGGCTCGATAAACCCTTAGCCGCAAAAGGGGGAACCGTGGATATAAATATGAATTTCAAATTTAAGGTCCCGGTAGAGGGAATGGACCGAATGGGCCGGCTTGAAGTAAAGGACGGCACCATTTACGCCTTAGCCCAATGGTATCCGCGCGTCGCTGTTTTTGACGATGTGGTGGGGTGGAATACGGATCCCTATTTGGGAGCGGGCGAGTTTTATTGCGAATACGGAAACTTTGATATAAAAATTACAGCGCCGGCAAACCATACCGTAGTTTGTTCGGGGGTTTTACAAAACCCGAAAGAGGTGCTCACCAAAACCCAGCAGGAACGTTGGGCCCAAGCCGAAAAAAGCGATAAAACGGTTTATATCATCAAGCCCGAAGAAGTTGGAAAACCTGTAGCCCACACAAAAACAAACGGAACGGTTACCTGGCATTACAAAATGGAAAATACCCGCGATGTTGCGTGGGCAGCTTCCAAAGCATTTATTTGGGATGCCGCAAAAATGGATCTCGGTGAAGGAAAAACTGGCTTGGCACAATCGGTTTATCCAAAGGAAAGTGATGGACAAAAAGCCTGGTCACGCTCTACCGAATATACTAAAGCTTCCATAGAATTTTATTCAAAAACCTATTTCGCCTATCCCTACCACAATGCAATAAACGTGGCCGCCAGCGTGGGCGGAATGGAATATCCCGGCGTAAGCTTTTGCAGTTATCAAAGTAGGGGCGAAGACCTGTGGGGCGTTACGGACCACGAATTTGGCCACAATTGGTTCCCAATGATCGTGGGCAGCAACGAGCGCCGCTATCCGTGGATGGACGAGGGGTTCAATATGTTTATAAACTACCAAAGTATAAAAGCCTTCAACAATGGTGAATATTATGTAAATGAAGAAGCGCCCCGCAGGTTGTTGCCCTATTTAACCTTTGAGCAACGACAGGGAATTGACACCTATCCCGATGTGGCCAATTCCAGAAATCTGGCATACACCGCCTATTACAAACCCGCCGCCGGACTCTTTTTGCTGCGTGAATACATCCTCGGTGCCGAGCGTTTCGACAATGCCTTTAAAAGTTACATTCACACTTGGGCATACAAACATCCGCAGCCCAATGATTTTTTCAACCACATTGAAAACGTTGCCGGCGAAGATCTTTCGTGGTTTTGGAAAGGGTGGTTTTATGGCAACGGAAATATAGATTTGGGAATTACCGAGGTTAAACTCTTCAACGGAAATTATTTGATTACCGTTGAAAATAACGGGCAGATCCCGATGCCGGTACAGTTGCAGGTAATTTATACAGACAGTTCAACCGAAAATGTAAATCTTCCCGTGGAAATTTGGCACCGTGGCGATAGTTGGACGCATCTTTTAAAAACGTCCAAACAAGTGCAGCGCGTAGTTTTGGATCCCAACAAAATGTTGCCGGATGTCAATGTTTTAAACGATACTTGGAACAAATTATAGAAATATTAAAGAAAATTGATTTTTTCAATTCCCATTAAATTTTTGAAAAATGATCTCAGAAAAAGAACTACAACAACGAAGCGACAACAAATGTGAACTTTGCGGCAACAGCGAAAACTTAAGTGTTTTTGAAGTGCCAAATTCTCCCGAGAATATTTCGGAATCGGCAATTTTAATCTGCGAAACCTGCAAGGAGCAAATTGAAAATCCGGAGAAAATACAACCAAACCATTGGCGCTGTTTGAATGAAAGTATGTGGAGCACTGTTCCCGCCGTGCAAGTTATGGCGTGGCGAATGCTGAATACAATAAAAACTGAAGGCTGGCCGCAGGATTTGCTGGATATGATGTATTTGGACGAAGAAACTGCGGCATGGGCAAAAGCTGGAATTGCTGAAAATAATACTGAAAAAATTATTCACCGCGACAGCAACGGGGTTATTTTGGAAGCTGGCGATTCGGTGGTTTTAATAAAAGATTTAAAAGTAAAAGGCAGCAGTATGGTTGCAAAACAGGGCACCGCGGTCCGCAGAATTTCCCTCGACCACGAAAACGAGAAATACATTGAAGGCAAAGTGGATGGCCAGCAGATTGTGATCATTACTGATTTTGTGAAGAAAATCTAATCTAATAAATGTCTTTTCGATGGCCTAGGGCTATAACATCGACGACCAACTCAGAATCGAAAATTTCATAAATTATCCTGTAATCGGAAACTCGAATCCGGTAGGCATCCCTTCCCTTTAATTTTAGACATCCCTGTGGTCGTGGATTTCTACTAAGTTGAAGTATTGCCAATTTAATAGAAGAATAATAGGGTTCTTGGATTTTCCCGAGTGTTTTTACGGCACTTTTCTTTATAGTGATTTTATAAACCATCGTGCACGGTTAGCGCTTACTTTCGATTAATTTAAAAGCTTCTTCGGCAACCATTGACTCTTCCATATTTGTTTTCGCTTGGTCATAAAGTTTTATATCTTCAATAGTTTCCAGTTCATCAAGCATTTTTTGATAATCTTCAATGGAAAGAATTACGGCAATTTTCTTTCCTTTTTTATCGGTGATATATTTGGTTTCCATATTCTAAAAATTTGATATGAAGTTTTTGTAAATATAAATTTTAAAGTTTTAAAAGACCTACAAGGTTTTGAAAACCTTGCAGGTCGAATAACAATAATTACTTGCTCATTTCAGTAAAAAAATGATAAAACTGCGGGATGGTCTCAATTCCTTTTAAATAATTCCAAATCCCAAAATGCTCGTTGGGCGAGTGGATGGCGTCGCTGTCCAGCCCAAATCCCATCAAAATGGTCTTGCTTTTCAGTTCCTTTTCAAACAACGCTACAATCGGAATACTTCCGCCACTTCGCTGTGGAATTGGCGTTTTTCCGAAGGTTTCTTCGTATGCTTTTTCCGCGGCTTTGTAGCCCAAACTGTCAATTGGCGTAACATAAGCCTGGCCGCCGTGGTGCGGTGTCACTTTCACGCGAACGCCTTCGGGGGCAATGCTTTCAAAATGTTTTTTGAAAAGCTCCGTAATCTTTTTCCAATCCTGGTTTGGCACCAACCGCATGCTTATTTTTGCGTACGCTTTGCTCGCAATCACCGTTTTTGCACCCTCGCCAATGTAGCCGCCCCAGATTCCGTTTACATCCAAAGTTGGGCGGATGGAATTGCGCTCATTTGTGGAAAATCCTTTTTCGCCATAAACCGAATCAATATCCAAAGCCTTTTCGTAATCCTTTAAATTGAACGGTGCCTCGGCCATTTTTTCGCGCTCCTTTTTTGAAAGTTTTTCAACATCGTCATAAAACCCGGGAATGGTAATATGATTGTTTTTATCGTGAAGCGAGGCAATCATTTTCGCCAAAATATTTATAGGGTTTGCCACCGCGCCGCCGTAAAGTCCGCTGTGCAAATCGCGGTTTGGGCCCGTAACTTCCACTTCTACGTAACTTAATCCGCGAAGACCTGTGGTTATTGACGGCACGTCTTTCGCGATCATTCCTGTATCGCTTATCAAAATGACATCGTTTGCCAGTTTTTTCTTGTTTTTTGCAACAAATCCTGCCAGGTTTTTACTGCCCACTTCCTCTTCGCCCTCGATCATAAATTTCACGTTGCAGGGCAATTGGTTCGTTTCGGTCATATATTCCAGCGCCTTTACGTGCATATACATTTGGCCTTTGTCGTCGCAGCTTCCGCGGGCAAAAATGGCACCTTCGGGATGCAGTTTTGTTTTTTTGATAACCGGTTCAAACGGCGGACTTTCCCACAAATCCAACGGATCGGGCGGTTGCACGTCGTAATGGCCGTAAACGAGAATAGTTGGCAGTTTTTTGTCAATTATTTTTTCGCCGTAAACAATGGGATAACCGGGCGTTTCACAGATTTCAACGGAATCGCAGCCGGCTTTTTTGAGACTTTTCTTAATTGCTTCGGCAGTTTTGATTACATCTTTTTTATAGGCTGAATCGGCGCTGATAGAAGGTATTTTCAGCAGTTCAATCAATTCGTCCAAAAAACGCTGTTTGTTTTTTTCAATGTAGGGTTTTGCACTTTTCATGTAAAAATATTTTTTCTAAAAGTACTAAAAATGGCGTAATTTGGCAGGCAAACCAATACTTTCATTTTATGGAAACCGCCTTTTTGAAATTGCCTTTTCACTTTTCCGAAGAAAAACTTTTGGGGGATTTGGAAGTTTGTAAAACGTATAATTTTACGTCCCACTTCAATAAAAACGATTATTCCGGGGAATGGACTTCCATTGCCCTGCGATCGCAAACCGGGGAAATGGATAATATTTTTGCGCTTTCGCAAAATGAGGCAAATTATAAAAATACCGAATTGCTTCAAAAATGTATTTATTTTGAAGAAATCATAAATTCCTTTAAATGCGAAAAGGAATCAATCCGGTTATTGAATTTAAAACCGGGCAGTATTATTAAGGAACACACGGATCATAATTTGGGCTACGAAGATGGAATTTTCAGAATCCATATTCCAATTACTACCAATGAAAACGTTCATTTTATTATTGATTCCAAAGAAGTGAAAATGCTTCCGGGGGAATGTTGGTACGGAAATTTCAACTTGCCGCACAGCGTTCGCAACGAAGGGAAAACGGACCGAATCCATTTGGTGATGGACTGTTTGCGTAATGAATGGTCCAATAATTTGTTTTCGGAAAGTGGCTATAATTTTGAAATTGAAAACAAAAAACCGGAATATTCCCGCGAAACGAAATTGCAAATGATTGAACAACTGAAATTAATGAACACCGAAACTTCGAAAAAAATGATCGCCGAATTACAAAAGGAACTTTAATGGAACGCGACTTGATTTTAAAGCGAATTTTTGAGTTTTTTGATGAAATTTCCCTTCCCTATAATTTGGGTGAAATTCCAACGGAAACTTTTTTGCCCGGAATTCAAATTAAAAATGGAACCCTTCAAATTAATTTAAAAAAACTGAAATACCCCGGCGATTTACTGCACGAAGCGGGGCATATTGCAGTATCGCTTTCAACTGAACGGGAAAACTTGAACGACAATATTATTGAAAACAACAGCGAAAAAGCTGGCGATGAAATGGCGGTTTTGCTTTGGAGCTTTGCCGCCGCGAAAAAAATTGGTTTGCCATCTGAAATTGTTTTTCACGAAGAAGGTTACAAAGGCGAAGCAAAATGGCTTGCGGAACAATTTGAAAGCGGGAATTACATTGGACTTCCATTGTTGCAATGGATGGGTTTTACGACCGCGGAAGGTTCGCACGCTTTTCCAAAAATGAAAATGTGGTTGCGCGATTGAAGGGCCATAAAAATTTTAAAATAAGTTGGCGTTCAATTGGAACTATTATTTATATTTGCACTCCTTTTACAATTTGCAATAAGTGTTGAAAAGGATTTTGATGCAGGCGTGGTGGAATTGGTAGACACGCTAGACTTAGGATCTAGTGCCGTGAGGTGTGAGAGTTCGAGTCTCTCCGCCTGTACAAAGAAAAAGCTTCAGTGAAAACTGAAGCTTTTTTGTTTTTAGTTTTTGAATGAAAATCTCTGTTTAGTTCACTTCCTCCGAGGTTGCAAATTCTTCCATTCGGGTGATCAAATCATTTTCGACAGTATATATTTGAACCCATTTTTGCTTTAACTCTCTTCCGGAACGTTTCACTTTTTGATGTTCCTGGCCCAAAACCACAACCGTATTGCCTTCAACTATATATTGTTGGGTCTCAAAATTGATGATTTCCGTTCTTTCCAAAATATTCGAAAAAAAAGTTCGTACGCCTTCCTTTTTTTCAAAAGCTCCCTTCGGAATTATTTGGGTGCCGTGATATATCCAAACGGTATCTTCGGAAACTGTTTCAACCAATTTTGAAATATCGCCATTGGCGAATGCGGCGAACATCTTTTCTACTACAGTTTTTGCCGAATTTTTCATACAAATACAACTATTTATCAGTAGGCCTCGGTGCCCATCTATCAAAAGGGGTCATATCGAAATTATTTACTTCTTCCATGGTCAACCCAAGTGCGTTTGCCACACCTTCACCGTATTCCGGGTCTGCCTTATAGCAGTTTCTGATGTGGCGGATCTGGATAAATTTATCTGCACCGCCCACCTGAGTCGCCGTATTTTGAAATAATAAATGCGCTTTTCCCCTTGCCTTAATGATGCGGAACAAATCTCCCGGTTGTGTAAAGTAATCTTCATCATCGTCCCTAAAATTATGGGCATAGGCGTCGCCGCTCAATTCCAGAGGAGGTTCTTTTGCATTTGGTTGTTCCTGCCATTCCCCATAACTGTTGGGTTCATAATGTTTGGCATTGCCATAATTTCCATCTACCCGCATTGCCCCGTCACGATGGAATGCGTGATACGGACAGGTGGGTTTATTTACCGGAATTTGATAGTGATTTACACCCAGCCTGTAACGCTGTGCATCGCCATAGGAAAACAATCTTCCTTGCAGCATTTTATCCGGAGAGAAGCCAATGCCGGGTACAATATTCGTTGGGTTAAAGGCAGCTTGCTCTACATCCTGAAAATAGTTTTCGGGGTTTTTGTTCAACTCAAATTCACCCACTGGGATAAGCGGAAAATCTTTTTTGGACCAAACTTTTGTGAGGTCGAAAGGATGGAACCGATACGTTTTCGCTTCTTCTTCGGTCATTATTTGGATAAACATTTTCCATTTTGGGAAATCATTCCGTTCAATTGCGTCAAAAAGATCGCGTTGGGAGGATTCCCGATCTGTCCCAATTATTTTAATCGCTTCTTCATCAGAAAAGTTTTCGATGCCCTGTTGCGTTACAAAATGGAACTTCACCCAATGCCTTATATTTTGGTCGTTGATAAAACTATAGGTGTGGCTTCCAAACCCGTGCATATTTCGAAACCCTTTCGGAATTCCGCGATCGCTCATTATGATTGTAACTTGGTGCAGCGCCTCGGGAAGCAAGGTCCAGAAATCCCAATTGTTGTTTGCGTCCCTCAAATTGGTTTTGGGATCGCGCTTTACGGCATGGTTCAAGTCGGGAAACTTCATCGGGTCGCGGAAAAAAAATACGGGGGTATTATTTCCCACCAAATCCCAGATTCCCTCATCGGTATAAAATTTCATCGCAAAACCGCGTATGTCCCTTTCGGCATCGGCGGCGCCCCTTTCTCCGGCAACGGTAGAAAAGCGCACAAACATTTTTGTTTCCTTTCCTATTTCGCTGAAAATTTTTGCCTTCGTGTATGGCGAAATATCGTGCGTTACCGTAAAAGTCCCGAACGCGCCCGAACCTTTTGCGTGCATTCTTCGCTCGGGGATTACTTCCCTGTCAAAGTGGGCCATTTTTTCTAAAAACCATGCGTCTTGCATCAGCATCGGGCCTCGCGGACCTGCTGTTTGTACGTTTTGGTTGTCCGCAACCGGTGCGCCGGTGGTCCTCGTGAGATTTGATTTTTTCTCTTCCATTATTATTCGATTTTTAAATGATTCAAATTGTGAAGGAAGTTACAATAATTCCCATTCATTTAACAATGTACTTGAACATTATTGACTTATTGAAGCATTGGGAAAAATTATCGGCCCGGGCTTATCGGTTTTTTCCGTCCTCGATCAATTCCTCAATTTCTTCTTTTTCCTCGCCGTTTAGTGTGTGATTTTTTGGGGTTTGGGCCTTTTTTGTATAATGAATTTCATAATACATGGCGAAATGGTCGCTGCCAAAATTTTTGGCCCGAACCATTTTTCCAACATACAAATCTTTTGTGTGGAATAGATGGTCGAGCGGAAAACGTAGAAAGAAATATCCTGCGTGATAGGTTGAGTAAAAACCGCGGCCCACACGAGGGTCAACCATATCGGTCAATTTTTTGAAAAGGCGCGTGGTTCGGCTCCAAACCACATCGTTCATATCGCCACACACTACGGTGGGTTTGTCTTGTTCGCGAATTATTTTTCCGGTAAGCATAAGTTCGGCATCGCGCTCTTTGGAGGTTTCATTTTCAGTGGGGCTGGGCGGTGCGGGATGCAGACAGCAAAAGAAAATGGACTGTTCGCCATTAACGGGAAAATCGAAAAAAATGGAAGGTTTGTCAGCTTCCACTTGATATTTTACTTCAACATTTTGCAATTCCTTTTTTGAATAAACGTGCATTCCATAAAAATTTTCCAAAGGAACCTTTACTGTAAAGGGATACTCTTTTTCAATTTCTGAAAGACAGTTTTCCCAGGCTTTGTTTGATTCCATCGTGAGCACCAAATCTGGATCGAATCTTTTTATTTCATTTAAGAAATCGGGATAGCAGGTGTTGGTCTGCAAAACATTTCCGGCCAAAATGGAAACGTGGCCCTCACTCGCTGCCTGCGATTTTTTTCTTGGGAAAAGGGAACTGTAAGGAAAAACCTTAAACAGTTGGTATAGCATTCCCGCTGCCAACCCGGCCGACAAAGCCCAACTAAAAACAGTGAATTTTTCTTCGAAATAAATCAGGAGCAGCAATAAAACCAATTGTATAAATAGCGATTGAAGCCGTACAAAATCGGCAGTTCGGAAAAACCAATGCGAAATGCCCGTGGCCGGGAAGTATGGGCTGAGGATAAAGAAAATTATCAATATATATAATACCATTTTTCAAAGTTAAACCTTTTCAAAATGCGAAAACTTATAAATAGCTTTTTTGCCTAACCGCATATTCCTACTTTTGGGGCATCAAAAAAACCTACTATCATGAAAAAAATTATCCCCTTTATTTTATTGCTTTTTATAACCTTGATCGGCTCTGCGCAAGATTACACAACCCCAAACACGGGCGTAATCTGGACGCTTGACGATATTGCCGCGGCAAGCCCTGCAACCATTACAATTTCAGGAAATGAATATACCCTTTGGGGAAATCTTACCATTTCAGAAAATGACACGGTAATCATAGATTCGGATTTGTCACTTTTAATTGATTTCGAAAAATTAATTACTGTTTTCGGTGCATTTACGGTAGATTCAAACGCGGTAACTATCACTGCTTTGGACGAAAATCAACCCTACGAAGGTTTCCGTTTTGAGGAATTCTCAGGAATAAATATCCAAAACGCAACTATTGAATTTGGCGGTGGACTACGGGTGTTGACCGAAACTTTTTCAATTGACAATTGCACGGTAACGAACAATGTTTCGGGCGCTACAACCAGCGCTGTTATCCAGCTTTCGCGCGGAATGCCGCAGATTACGAACAATACTATTTCCTTCAATGAAAATCCCGCAATTGGTTCGGCGGCAAATTCTGCTGTTTCTGCATATATTTTCAACAACACAATTGAAGGAAACAACCAAGCCAACAGCAACCGTCCGCAGATAAATTTGGGTACGACTTTGGCCAATGAACCGTTGCAAATTATCCAAAATACAATTATTGGCGATCCTGCAATGGAGCAAGCTGGCGGGATTGCGATTGCTAACTTAGTGGGCGGCAATATTAATGCGGTGATAAGCAATAACACCATCCGCGACAACCGTTACGGAATTGCCATTCTCGGTACCATTAATTCAGTGGAGATTACCGAAAATATTATTGAAGATAACAATACGCAGAATGATCCAAATCTTGGCGGGAGCGGGATTAACCTAAATTCATCGGCGGTTGGTCCCGATGTTGTTCTTTCCCGAAATGAAATTAGAAGAAACCTTTGGGGAATTACCCTCCAAGGGTCGGCCACAGTAAATTTGGGTGATGATGCGGGCAACACCGGGGAAAATATCTTTTCCGAAAATGGCAACGGGGGTGAAATTTATGCACTTTACAACAACACGGCAAACCCAATTTCGGCAAAACACAACTGCTGGATTGAAGGTCAACAAAGCACCGAACAGCAAGTGGAAGATGTGATTTTTCACAGTGTGGACGACCCGGCTTTGGGCGAAGTAACTTTTGATCCTTTCCTTTGCGGCGTTTTGGGCGTTACCGAAAATACGGTTGAAAATTTCAGTTTTTATCCAAATCCCGTGAAAAATGAAATAAATTTCAACAATGTATTTTCATTCGAAAAGGTTGAAATCTTTGGAATTCAGGGCAATTTGATTGCTTCAGAAATTATTTCCGAAGGACAACAAACAATAGCAATCAATCTTTCTTCGGGAATGTATTTTGTGAATTTCAGCAATGATATTCAAAACGTAACAAAGAAAATGATTGTTGAATAATATTTCTGACTAAACCTCACAGGTCTTAAAAAACCTCACGGTCAAAAAAAAACCTCACAGGTCTTTAAGACCTGTGAGGTTTTTAAGATTAGTAAGGTTTTTAGGATTAGTAAGGTTTTTAAGATTAGTAAAGGTTTTTATGACCTGTGAGGTTTTTTTCCAAACTGTCACGAAGAAAATGACTGCGATCGACCGGACAAGTTTTTACTAAATGCCTTGGTTTTACCGAGGCATTTTTTATTGGTTGAAAACCCAAAATTCCTTTGTTAAAACCGTAATTTTGCACTTTAGGAATTTAAAGAAAAAACACGTGAAAATTCAGAATAAAGCAACCTTGGAATTGAGTAAGGCTGAAATGAAAAGCTACGGCTATGAAGTGGTGGACGCGATTGTGGAACATTTCGCGACCCAGAATGAAAAACTTCCGGTGGTTTCAGGATCGCGGGAAGAAATGGAGCATTTATTTCTGGAAGAGGCGCCCGAAAAATCCAGCGACCCGCATAAAGTCCTGAATTTTGTTTTGGACGAAGTGATGACGAAAAGCAACATCGTTTCCCACCCAAAATCATATTCGTTCGTTCCCGGGCCCAGCAATTTTATAAGCGCGATGGCCGATAGTTTGGCATCGGGCTTCAATATATTTTCCGGCGGTTGGGCGGCTTCCCCCGCTGCGGCCCAAATGGAAATCGTGGCAATGAACTGGCTGTTGAAAATGTTCGGTTTTCCGCAGAAAAAAGGCGGCGGAATTTTTACGAGTGGTGGTTCCATGGCCAATTTAACCGCATTGGTTACCGCGCGAACGGTGAAATGTGGCGATGATTTCAGCAAAGCGGTGATTTATCTTTCGGACCAAGCGCACTCTTCAAACATAAAAGCGATACGGGTTCTGGGTTTTAGAAAGGAACAAATTCGCATAATTCCCACCGATGGCGAATTTAAGTTTTCATTGAATAAGTTAAAAAATGCAATCGCAAAAGATCGATTGGAAGGTTTGCAGCCGTTTTGCCTGATCGCAACCGCCGGAACCACAAATACGGGCACGGTCGATCCGCTTTCCGCCATTGCGAAAATCTGTAAAAAGGAAGATATTTGGTTTCATATTGACGGCGCTTACGGCGGTTTCGCCATTCTTTCCGAAAATGGAAAACAGCTTTTAAAAGGAATTGAAAAGGCAGATTCGCTAACCGTCGATCCGCACAAATGGTTTTTTCAACCTTATGAAATTGGTTGTTTATTAGTGAAAAAACACAAATGGTTGAAAGGAACTTTCACTGAAAAACCCGAATATTTACGCGATATTGAAGGCAATACTTCCGAAATAAATTTTTACGATCACGGCATCGAGCTTACGCGACGTTTTCGGGCATTGAAATTTTATATGTCGGTGAAAACCTTCGGAATGGACGAATTCCGAAAAGCAATTTCCTATAATGTAAAACTCGCGGAAGCCACGGAAAGTTTGCTGCGGAAAAGCCCAAATTGGGAGGTAATTTCGCCCGCAACTTTGGCAGTTGTCAATTTTAGATTCAACCCCATTGGCAACAAACTTTCAGAAAAAAAACTGGATGCGCTGAACCAACGCATTTCCCAAAACGTGGTGGAATCAAAAAAGGCATTGCTTGTAACCACGGTGCTTAACGGACAAGTGGTTTTAAGAATGTGCCTCATAAATCCGCGGACTACGATGGAAGATGTAAAAGAAACCATCGCGCTCTGCGAATCTTTCGCGGAAGAAAAAGTACTGGCTTGAAACAGGCCGATGTTATAATAATTGGCGGCGGCGCTGCGGGATTTTTCACGGCCATAAATGCTGTGGAAAGGAATCCGAATCTTAAAATAATAATCCTCGAACGCGGAAAGGAAGTGCTGACAAAAGTGAAAGTTTCCGGCGGCGGAAGGTGCAACGTTACCCATGCCGAGTTTCTTCCGAAGGAATTATCGCAAAATTACCCGCGGGGCGAAAAGGAACTTTTGGGCCCGTTCCACACTTTTATGACGGGCGATACCATTGAATGGTTTGAAAAAAAGGGCGTGGAACTGAAAATTGAGGAAGACGGAAGAATGTTTCCGGTTTCGGATTCTTCGCAAACAATTATTGATTGTTTTCTTTTTGAAGCAAAAAGGTTTGGTGTTGAAATTCTTCTCAACCAATCGGTAAAGGAAATTCAAAAAGAAGAAAATCTTTTCACCATAAATACCAATACAAATACTTTTTCGGCTGAAAAAATTGTGGTCGCAACGGGCAGCAACCCAAAGATTTGGCAATTGCTGGAAGGCTTGGGACACGCCATAATTCCTGCCGTTCCGTCACTTTTCACATTTAATATTAAAGATGAAAGGATTGCAGATTTGCCAGGAATTTCAACAATCGCAAGCGTTAAAGTTTTAGTTCCGAAAGGCATTCCCCCTTTGGGGGTTAGGGGGCTTCCACTGTTGATTACCCATTGGGGAATGAGTGGTCCCGCAATTTTGAAACTTTCGGCTTGGGGCGCGCGGGTTTTGGAGCCTTTGAAATATCATTTCAATATTGAAGTAAATTGGCTGAATACCCTTTCCGAAGAAGAAGTTTTGGATGTTTTAAAAGAATTGAAAAACGCGCAGGGAAAGCAAACCTTTTTTAAAAATGCACAATTTGATTTGCCAAAACGGCTTTGGCAAAGCCTTGTAAAATCTACCGGAATTGATGAGCGGCTCACTTGGGGCGAAGCAACTCGGGAAAATCTTCAAAATTTGGCAAACCAATTAACGGCCGGAATTTTTGAAATAAATGGCAAAAGCACATTCAAAGAGGAATTTGTAACCGCCGGCGGGGTTGATTTAAAGGAAGTGAACTTCAAAACCTTTGAAAGTAAAATCTGCACAAACCTTTATTTTGCTGGCGAAGTTTTAAATATCGATGCCATTACCGGAGGTTTCAACTTTCAAAATGCTTGGACGGGCGGGTACATTGTTTCGCAAAATCTGTGAACTTCCGTTAAAAATATAAAAGCTATGCGATGGATTTTTTGAAATAAGTGGCTTTTTTTCCGGCCTATTGAAATTATTCTCTATCACCGACATTTGCTTAAAATTTCTCAATTGTTAACGCCCTGTTAAATCAACATCATTGGGCGCAACCACCACTTTAATTGACTAATTTTAAGATTCAAAATCAATTTGATCATGCAACAAGATATCTACAACCTAAAAAAAAACCTTGAATCTACCACCCAGAACCTTGTTTACTATAGTCTTCCCGAATTGGAAAAACAGGGGCACGCAATAAGCAAAATGCCTTTTTCCATCAGGATTCTCCTGGAAAATGCACTCCGAAATTACGATGGTTTCTCCATCACCGAAAATCATTTAAATTCCATTTTAAATTGGAAACCCGGACAAAACGACGATGATATCGCCTTTAAACCGGCTCGCGTGCTTATGCAGGATTTTACCGGTGTTCCCGCCGTTGTTGATATTGCTTCGCTACGTGCGGAAATGGCCCGAAAAGGTGGAGACCCCTCAAAAATAAACCCATTGATTCCCGTAGATTTGGTGATTGACCACAGCGTGCAAGTTGACTATTTTGCTGCCCAATACGCTTACCAGCAAAATATGGAAGAGGAATACAAACGAAATTTGGAACGCTACACTTTTTTGAAATGGGCCCAGAAATCTTTTGACAATTTTAGCGTCGTGCCTCCCGGAATGGGCATTTGCCACCAAGTGAATTTAGAATATTTTTCCA
>JBEBRF010000045.1:0-18141 GCA_040394975.1 Aequorivita soesokkakensis | reverse complement strand
TAATGAATACATTGGCCTCGGATTTGTGGAACCGGCCTATTCAAATCAGGCTATCACAACGGTCCACATTTCGAACTTTTCTTCTTATTATTCCTTAAAAGACAAACGGGAGCTCATCTTCCGGCATTTGTTCCCGTTCCACTTTTTCTGGTAATTTTTTTGATGATTTTCAACTGCATTTGATTCACTTTTCAAATGCCATTCATTCAAAATTATTCATTTAAAAAATTATTCAACATGGAATTGAGCACCCCCCTTATGGGAATTATCTTTATAGTAGCAATGTTGGCCCCGGTCGCCTATTTAATCATGAGCGCAATGGGAAAGGACAAAAAAGTAATAAAATCTGTTAAACAGCTTTCGCAAGCACAGGGCGTCAATCTGAAAACAATTGACGTTATTGGCAACTGCGTAATTGGCGTTGACGAGGTTTCAAAAAAATTGGTTTTCACCTCAAAAAGAAACCCTTCCGAAGACCTTAAAATCATCAATATGGAAAACGTGAAGGAATGCCGTTCAAAAACCATACGGCAAACCGACAAAACCCTTGACTGGGTGGGGCTGGAACTTACAGAAAATACTGGGAAACAGGAAATCCAATTTTATAACGAGCACGATGATAACGAACTCTCCCGAGATCCCCATGCATGCCTTCAGCAAGCAAAACGATGGGAAAATATTTTGCAGCCCCTTTTAAAGGCTTCGTAAAAAATTCGTAAAAAAACCGCCCAATGTGGCGGTTTTTTTTATGGTTGAAATTTTTGAACGGTCACTTTCAAAAATCTTATATTTGACGAAAGCCTTAAAAATATGAAAACTGCGTTTATGAACACCCCGATTGGAATTTTAGAACTGAAAGGAAATGTTGATGGTTTGGTATCTGTACTTTTTAAGGACGAAGAAAATGTTTTTATTTCTGGGGAAATTCCGAATGAATTACAAGATTCGGCCAATCAACTTCAGGAATATTTTGAAGGAAAAAGAAAAGAATTCAGTATAAAACTTTCCCCGGAAGGGACCAATTTCCAGAAAAAAGTTTGGAAACAATTGGAAGGAATTCCCTTCGGAAAAACAGCGACCTATCAGCAAATGGCAAACCAATTGGGCGATCCGAAAGTAATTCGCGCCGCAGCTTCCGCCAATGGGAAAAACCCAATTTCAATTATAATTCCGTGCCATCGCGTTATTGGGACCGATGGTTCGCTCACCGGTTATGCCGGCGGACTTCACCGTAAAAAATGGTTGTTGGAACACGAAAATCCTTCGCCACAACAAGCTTTATTTTAAATGAAAAAAATACTGAAATTCTTCAAATGGCTTTTTGTTTTGCTGCTTGTTTTGGTAATCGGGCTTTATGCTATGGGTTACGGTTACATCTTAAAAGGCGCGTGGGTAGTGTATTTCCACGGTTACACCACGGCCTATATTGACGATTTTGAATTTTTTGAAGTTGAAGAAATTCCGGCAAGCACCAATCCGCAGCTTTGGCCGATACATAAAAATTACAATACGGTTGAAGCAACAAAAGCGCTTTCCGAAATGAACGATACGCTGGGAACGGTTGCTTTTTTGATCATCAAAAATGACAGTATTTGGTATGAAAAGTATTTTGATGGTTTCGGAGAAAATTCGCAAACCAACTCGTTTTCAATGGCGAAAAGCATTACTTCGGCCTTGCTGGGAAAAGCGATTGACGATGGATTTATAAAAAATCTGGCCCAGCCCGTAAGCGATTTTTATCCACAATATTCAGGAACCGGTTTAACAGTTGGCGATCTTTCCTCGATGGCTTCCGGGCTGGATTGGGACGAATCGTATTCCAATCCGTTTGGGATGACTGCCCGAGCGTATTATGATGCTGATTTGGCAGAAGATATTTTGAAATTGAAAGTGGTTGAAACGCCCGGAAAAAGCTATAAATATTTAAGCGGAAACACCCAACTTTTGGCAATGGTGATCCAAAAGGCAACGAAGCAACAATTGTCGGTTTATTTATACGAAAGTTTTTGGAATAAAATTGGGGCAGAAAATCCGGCCATTTGGCAAATTGACGATACGGAAAACAAATTGGTAAAAGCCTATTGCTGTTTGGGAAGCAATGCCCGGGATTTTGCACGTTTCGGGAAACTGTACAAAGATTTTGGAAAATGGAATGGCGAACAAATTTTGGATTCTGCGTTTGTGGCGAAATCAATAAACCCACGATTTGCGGAGAGTCCGGAATACGGTTACGGGTTTTGGCTGAGCGATTTTTTGGGGAAGAAAATCTTTGCAATGCGGGGCATTTTAGGGCAATATGTAATTGTGATTCCCGAAGATGATTTGATTATTGTGCGGTTGGGGCATCAACGGGGCAAAAAAATAGATTCCCCTTTTAGCGAGGATTTTTTTGTTTATATAGATGAAGTTTACAAAATGCTGAAACCGAATCGATAATTTTCCGTAGCTTTAAGCGACTCCCCGATTGAAATTTTCAAAATATGATAAAGCGCATTAATTTGGAACACATCCTGTTTCTGGATATTGAAACCGTTCCGCAGTACGAAAATTTTGAGGAATTGGATGACACCTCAAAAATGCTTTGGGAGTTGAAAAGCCAATACCAAAGAAAAGATGAAATTTCCGCAGAGGATTTTTACGACCGTGCCGGCATCTGGGCGGAATTTGGAAAAATCGTCTGCATTTCGGTAGGTTATTTTGTGTTGAAAGGAGATATTCGAAATTTTCGCGTGACCAGTTTTCACGGGGAGGAAGTGAAAATCTTGAAGGATTTCAAAACACTTTTGGAAACCCATTTCAACAAACCGCATCACGTGCTTTGTGCGCACAACGGCAAGGAATTCGACTTTCCGTACATTGCTCGGCGAATGATTATTAATGGAATTGATATTCCTTTCAAATTGGATCTCTTCGGAAAAAAGCCTTGGGAAGTGCCGCATTTGGACACGCTTGAACTTTGGAAATTTGGCGATTACAAAACTTTTACTTCGCTTAAATTGATGGCCCACGTTTTGGGAATTCCTTCTCCCAAAGACGATATTGACGGCAGCCAAGTGCGACAGGTTTTTTACGAAGAAAACGACATTGACAGAATCATTGTTTATTGCGAAAAAGATACGGTAACGGTTGCACAAATATTTTTAAGATTGCGAAACGAACCGATGCTGGTCCCGGATGAAATTCTTTCTGTTTAATAGTCAACGCACACAGGAATCAAATCTTTAAGAATTTTCTATTTAAAATTTAGTAGCTTTACCGGCCATATATAAAACTGCTAATATGACTTCAATAAAATTTGACCCAAAGGTTTTTATTCTTTCTTTGTTTGTAGCCCTTTCCCTGTTTATTTCTTGTAAGGACAATGCGGTGACTGAGGAGAAATTACCCGTGACGGTAGAACAGCCCACCCTTGAACAAAAGAAGCAAACATTGCAAAATGTGGCCCCAACCGGCACAATGTCCACATCAACGTCGGGAAGCGGCGCGGTGAATCCGCCCCATGGCCAACCCGGTCATGACTGTGCTATTCCGGTTGGCGCGCCATTGAATAATGCTGGCGGCAATACTTCAGTGCCTGCAATAAAAACTACCGAGGCGGCGCCCACGGCCATTTCCGGAAAAGGGATTAACCCTCCCCACGGACAGCCCGGCCACCGTTGCGACATTAAAGTAGGGGACCCACTATAGACTTTACATTCCCAATAGTATAAACGGCCCGCTCCATAATTGAAGCGGGCCGTTTTGGTTTTCAGTTCAGAATATAAAGTTACTCCTTCACAAAGCGTTTGGTTAATTTACTTGTGTCAGTCTTCACCTCTAATATATAAATACCGCTTTGCAGCGCAGATATATCCATACTTTCCGTGAATGCTCCCCGTGCCACTATTTGCCCCAGAAAGTTATATATTTCGTAATCAATTCCATTGGCGTCAACCAAGGAAATATGCAGTGTATGTTTTGCCGGGTTGGGAAACAGGGTCATTTCCGAACTGTTAAACGCCGGATTTTCAGTTATGACTTGATTAACTGGGTTACTGATAATTACCGTATAATCCTCAACTTCGCCGTATGTAAATGTTTCGCAGGATGTGGGGTTTGCGTTATATTTCATTGAAACCCGCATCCGTGTTGTGCCTGAAAGTGCTGAGGAAGGCACGGTAAAATTACCCGAAATGGATGATGCAGTGGTGCGGGATCTTGAATATACCTGTTCTCCGGCATCGTTGAAATCACCATCTTGATTATAGTCGATCCAAACCCGATAAGCCTCGCTATAAACTGAGCCGGTCCATTTTGGAGTAATGATTATATTGTGGCTCACGCCTTTGGATAGCGTAGTAGAAATATTTGTAAAATCTGCATATCCGCCATTATTGCCGGAAAGATTGTTTATAGATCCCAATCGCACTCTGTCAATAAATTCATCATTGGTGTTATTTCCTTTTGAGGCACAATAAGTGACGCTGTTTGAAAGGGTAGTAACATTAACAATATTGCTGAATGGGGAATTGTTCCCGGCCGCATCATGTGCCCGAACTTTGAAGGAATAGGCCGTTGACGGCGAAAGTCCGGAAATGTTGGCGGATGTGCCCGTTACCGTTCCCAAATTTGAACTGCCCTGAAAAACGTCATAACCTGTTACGCCAACGTTGTCGGTAGAGGCATTCCAGGAAAGGGTGAGGGTAGTTTGGGCAATATTTGAGGCCACAAGATTTGAAGGAGCGGAAGGTGGCTGAGTGTCTGGCACTGCTCCGCCCAAATTGATTGTATAATCTTCTACTTCACCATAACTAAAGGTTTCACAAGATGTGGGAATTCCGTTGTATTTCATGGAAACCCTCATTCTTGTTTCTCCACCGGTGGTTCCAGAAGGTACGGTAAAAGTGCCAGAGTTCGGGGTGTTTTTGGAGGGGGCTTTGGACCAGACCAATTCGCCAACATCCGCGAAATCTCCGTCGCCGTTATAATCAATCCAAACTGCGTATCCCTCGTTATAAGTAGTTCCTGTCCAAGTTGGGGTTACGGTAATGGTGTAAGATGCTCCTTCGGTTAAAGAAGTGGAAATACTGGTAAAATCTGAATATCCCTGAGCTCCCGAAGGATTATTAATAGTGTTTAGCTGCACACGGCTGATATATTCATCGTTCACATTGTTGCCTTTTGAAATACAATAGCTACTGCCGCCTCCACCGCCATAGGCCGCGCCAACCCCTACTGCATACCATGCGTTTGTGGTTGCAATTTCTTCTGGACTATCTGCACCATATAAATCCCTTGCGGCTTGAATGGCCCCATTTCTTGCATCGCTGTATTGTGAATTTGCATTTAAATAAACGGTTAGGTTTCTGTATGCTATGGCTGCTGCCTTATCCATACCGATTCCTGTAACTGTATAACTGTTGCCTAAATCGTTGGTACCGCTTTTGCCGATTGATAAAATATAGAACCAGAAATTTTGTACCCCAGAATTAATATGAACTCCACCGTAATCACCTGAGCCGGAATACCAGTTTGTGCCCAGATAGGTATCGGGATCACCGAAAGCATTTGGATTGCTCATAGAACGAAGGGCACCGCCACTTCCGCCGGCGCCAATATCATCACCCATAAGCCAATCATTTGTACCCGAGGCAAATTTTTCAATGGATTCCCCGAAGATGTCCGAAAACGATTCGTTCAAGGCACCAGATTGGTAGCTGTAAACTAAATTTGCCGAATATTCGGTAACCCCATGGGTTATTTCGTGTCCACAAATATCCAAGGACACTAATGGACCGTAGTTTACGCCATCGCCGTCACCATAGGTCATTCGGCTTCCGTCCCAGAATGCATTTACATAATTTGTGGAGTAACTAACATATGATTTTATAATAGCTCCAGCGTTGTTGTATGAGTTTCTTCCATGTTGCTGGCTGAAGTATTTGTGTGTACGTTCTGCGCCAAAATGGGCCTGTACCCCAGTTGGGTTTGATGTGAAGTTGGTGGAACTGCTGGTTACATCTACGGCGTTGTTATAATTTGTACTGTTATTCAAATCGAAAGTCTGAATGCCGTTGCCGTCTGCTGTTTGGCGCAAACGGTAGGGCCCAGCGGCGTTGTCTGCGGTAAAGGAAACGGTACCGTTATAAAGGCTGGTGCCCGTGGCGGGTACATTTGCATGGTGAATTCTTTTGTTCTCCATAATAAATTGACCCGTTCTTGCATCAATATACACATCTGCCCTATAAAGTGGCGCAATTGCATAAATGTCAAATTTATAGGCGAGGCGGTTTGATTCGGAAATATTTTCCATCACGGGAAAAATGACCAATTCGCCCGAAGGCTTTTCATAGTTCGCCAAGAGGGCTTCCGAAGGATTTTGCCACAGATATTTTTGGGCACCCACGTGGGCCAGGGCACTATTCAGTGCTTGTTGGCCTGAAATGGCGGGTGTAATGGCGAAATCTGCAGCAATGGGAACATAGGCAGAACTCAATGTTTGGACCATGCCATTTTTGCTGCTCAGCGTTACAGTGGCAAATTCAACCTTTACACCGCTGAAATATTGCTGCATTTTTTGGTGTGTAAAACCGTAGGGATCGTGTTCCTGTTTTAGGGGAGAAAAGACGTTTTGTGGATCGGGATTCAAAATTTCCTTAAGGATACGCGTATAGTTTTGTGCCGAATAGGATTGGGAGGCATCAAAAACCATGAGGCTTTGAGGTGCTGCGTCTTTTTTGTCATCTTTTTTGTTTTGTGCGGTCACCACCGCAGCAAACGCAAAGAACATTAAGGGAATCAGAATAGTGGTTTTGGTAAGATTTTTCATAATAAGTTGGATTAAGTGAAGAATAAGGCTTCCGTGTTTGGAAGAATCATATAAATGAACAACAATAATTGCGACATTGAAATATTATTCGACAAACGACTGTTAAAAAATTATTCCGACCGATTGTTATATCTTTGAAAAGATGAAAAACAGTCCTTTAATTTCCATTCGTGATCTCAGCATTTCCTTTGGAAAGGGGAAAAAGCGAAAGGAAGTTTTGCACAACATTTCATTCGATTTGTTTGAAGATGAAATTCTGGGAATCGTAGGTGAATCGGGTTCGGGAAAGTCTGTGACTTCACTTTCCATCATGGGCCTGCTGCCCCAAAAGCATACAACTCTTTCCGGCGAAATTCAGTATAACGGGCACAACCTTTTGGGGATTTCCGAAAAGAAATTTCGTAAAATTCGCGGAAGTGAAATTGCAATGATTTTTCAGGAGCCAATGAGCGCGCTGAATCCGTCATTAAAATGTGGGTTCCAAGTTGCGGAAATCCTTCGGCTCCATTTGGGCATGAGCGCTGCTGAAGCAAGGAATGAAACCCTCTCCCTTTTCGGAAAGGTGAAATTGCCAAAACCTATCAATATTTACAACAGTTATCCCCACGAAATAAGCGGGGGACAAATGCAGCGCGTGATGATTGCCATGGCCATAGCCTGCAAGCCAAAGCTTTTGATTGCAGATGAACCCACCACCGCGCTGGACGTCACGGTTCAAAAAGAAATCATTTCACTGTTAAAAACTATTCAACAGGAAACCAAGATGGCTTTGTTGTTTATTTCGCATGATTTGAACCTTGTGTCTGAAATTGCCGATAGAGTTGTGGTAATGTATAAAGGTGAAATTGTGGAAAACGCAACTGCCGAGCAACTATTTTCGAAACCAACTGCCGAATATACCAAAGCCCTTTTGGCGTCACGGCCATCACTGAATGTGCGTCTTGAAAAGCTGCCCACCATTGCTTCCATTGCAGACAAAACTTTCAGCCCCAGGGAGGTTAAGCCCGCAGAGCGCGCAAAAAGACACAAACAAATATACACTCGGGAGGCAATTTTGAAAATTTCCAATGTGGAGAAACATTACTTCAGAAATGTGGGTATTCTTGTGGGGAAAGAAAAAGTGAGCGCGGTGGACAATGTAAGTTTTTCAGTCTTTGAAGGCGAAACGTTGGGGCTGGTGGGCGAGTCGGGCTGTGGTAAATCCACATTGGCAAAAACAATACTCCAGTTGGAAAGAATTTCATCGGGCAGCATCAAATATCGCGGAAAGGAACTGACGAGTCTTTCAAAAACTGAAATTAGAAATTTACGAAAGGAAATACAGATTATTTTTCAAGACCCCTATTCCTCGTTGAATCCCAGACTGATGATCGGCCAGGCCTTGATGGAGCCCATGGAGGTGCACGGTTTGGGGAAAACAAGAAACGAACGAAAGAAAAAGGCGCTGTTGCTATTGGCAAAGGTGGGTTTGGATGAAAGCTATTTTTACCGATACCCGCACGAACTTTCTGGGGGGCAGAGACAACGCGTTGGGATTGCGCGAACCATAGCCGTAGAACCAAAATTGATTATTTGCGACGAATCAGTTTCCGCCTTAGATATTTCAGTACAGGCGCAGGTGTTGAATTTGCTCAATGAATTAAAGAACGACTTTGGCTTTACCTATATTTTCATCTCCCACGATCTGGCCGTAGTGAAATATATGTCAGACCAACTCATGGTTATGAACAGCGGTAAAATTGAGGAGTTGGGGGATGCAGACGAAATTTATGCAAATCCGCAGACAGCATATACCCGGAAATTAATTGAGGCAATTCCGAAGGGTATTTAATTTCATATAGTTTTGAAGCAATAAAAAAACCCGTTCTAACCTCACGAAGAACGGGTTTGATAATTTATCTGTGTTTATGACAGATTTGGGGCATAAACAACCATAAAAAAAGTTTAGAACGATAAAAACACTTTCTTAAAAATGAAAAGCACATTTAGCAACAATTCTTTTGTGCTTTTAACCGAACTAATTACTTTTTCCATATGAGGTTAAGTTGGTAAGATTTGGGACTGCTAATATGCGAAGTAAAATCGAATAGAACGATAAAAGACAATTAAATTCGTTGAAATGCACTAAATATTAACATTTAGGCTTATATCAACCATATTTTTAACATAAATTAAAGCTTTGGGATTGCGAAAAGACTAAATTTTCATTTCAGGAATATCTCCATGAATGACCAAATCCCCTTCGGTTGCTCTTTTAATTTCTTCAACAGAAACTCCCGGCGCACGTTCCAATAGGTGAAATTTGCCATCAATAATTTCCAGAACGGCAAGATCAGTCACTATCTTTTTCACGCATTTTACGCCCGTTAAAGGAAGGCCGCATTCTTTTAAAAGTTTGGATTCACCTTCACGGTTGGCATGCATCATGGCCACCACAATGTTTTCTGCGGAAGCTACCAGATCCATGGCGCCGCCCATTCCCTTTACCATTTTGCCCGGAATCTTCCAATTGGCAATGTCGCCGTCCTGTGACACTTCCATGGCTCCCAGTATTGTTAGATCCACGTGTTTACCACGGATCATCCCGAAGCTCATTGCGGAGTCAAAGAATGATGCGCCGGGCAGTGCCGTGATGGTTTGTTTTCCGGCATTGATTAGGTCCGGATCTTCATCGCCCTCAAAAGGGAAGGGACCCATTCCCAGGATGCCATTTTCACTCTGGAATTCTACATCAATATCCTCCCGCACAAAGTTTGCAACCAGTGTAGGGATGCCGATTCCTAAATTTACGTAGTAGCCGTCCTTGACTTCCCGGGCAATACGCTGTGCTATTTGTTCTTTTGAAAGTGCCATTAGTTTCTTTTTCTTACCGTTAGTTGCTCAATTCTTTTTTCATACTGCTGACCTTGAAAGATCCTTTGGATAAAAATTCCCGGAATATGTATTTGGTTTGGATCCAAACTCCCGGCGGGAAGCAATTCTTCTACTTCGGCCACTGTTATTTTTCCTGCACCGCACATGGCTGGATTGAAATTACGGGCGGTCCCCTTGAATATGAGGTTACCGGCTTCGTCGCCTTTCCAGGCTTTCACGAAGGAAAAATCTGCCTCAAATGCTTTTTCCATTACGTACATTTTGCCGTTAAAGTTGCGGGTTTCTTTTCCCACAGCAACCTCTGTTCCGTAGCCGGCAGGGGTGAAAAATGCGGGGATTCCGCTTCGGGCCGCTTCACAGCGCTGTGCTAAGGTTCCTTGTGGCACCAGTTCCACCTCCATTTCGCCGCTTAGCATTTGGCGTTCAAATTCGGCATTTTCGCCTACGTATGAAGATATCATTTTTTTTATCTGATGTTTTTTCAACAATAACCCAAGCCCAAAATCATCTACCCCAGCGTTGTTTGAAATACAGGTTATACCTTGGATATTTCGTCTCACCAATTCTGAAATGATATTTTCCGGGATACCGCAAAGGCCAAAACCGCCCAGCATGAATGTCATTCCGTCGGCAATGCCTTCACAGGCTATCTGGACGTTTGCAACTGTTTTTTTGATCATGGTTTAATTTTTCTGAAAATTACAAAATTCTAACCTATAAAAAAACCTCACGGCGCTTGAATGCTGGAGGTCTTCTTCATTTTGTGTGGAAAGGATTCTTGGTTAAATTCCGAATTCGTCCGGCATTTCCTCTATATCGGGGTTGCCTTCGCGCCATTTGGAACAGTCTGTTTCAATGGACAGATTGGCTGGTCGCGTAAAAGCTTGGGTGGAAACATCTAAATCCTTGTCTGCATAGCAACTTTTCATATACATAGCCCAGATTGGCAGTGCCATGGTTGCGCCCTGTCCATAGGCGGTGGATCCGAAATGTATTGCCCGGTCATCGCCCCCCACCCAAACGCCGGTAACCAGATTTGGGACCATCCCCATAAACCATCCATCACTGTTGTTTTGTGTGGTTCCTGTTTTTCCGGCAATGGGATTGGTGAAATTGTAGGGATATCCCGTAACTGCGTTTTTATATACCGCCGAACCTTCCCGGCCGGTTCCGCGCAGACGGCTGCCCGAGCCTGAATGTGTAACTCCTTCCATTAAGCTTACGGTTACATAGGCGGTTTCGTTGCTGATAACGTCTTTTGTTTTTGGAACGTTTTGATAGAGCACCGTTCCGTTTTTATCCTCAATCCGCTGGATAAGGATGGGTTCTACATAAACGCCTTCATTGGCAAAGGTACTGTATGCTCCTACCATTTCATATACTGATACATCGGGTGTTCCCAGAGCGATGGAGGGAACCGCGGGCATGTTTTTTGTGTCCACTCCCATTTTTTTTACCAAATCAATAACTGGTTCCGGCCCCACCCGGTCTATCAATCTGGCCGTAATTGTGTTTATTGAGTTTGCCAGTGCATATTTTAGGTTGACCATTCCTCCGTAGCTTCCTCCAGAGTTTTTGGGAGTCCATGGCTGTAGCAGTCCGTATTTGCCCGTGGGGATGGTGTAAATGGTGTTTGGCAATGTATCGCACGGTGACATGTGCATTTGGTCAATGGCAGTGGCATAGACAAAAGGTTTAAAGGTTGAGCCGATTTGGCGTTTTCCTTTTTTCACCATATCATATTTATAATGTTTGTAGTCAATACCGCCTACCCAGGCCTTCACCTCTCCGGTTTGCGGGGTCATGGACATCATTGCGGCTTGCAGAAATGATTTGTGGTAGCGTATGGAATCCATGGGGGTCATAAGGGTGTCAATGTCGCCTTTCCATGAGAACACGCGCATGGGCACTTTCTTGTGGAAACTTTTTATAATGTCTTCCTCCTCCACTCCTTGGTTTGACATTTCCCTCCATCGGTCACTTTTCCGCATGGCGGAATTCATAATGCTTTTGGTTTCCTCTTCCGTAATATCTCGAAAGGGAGCTGTTTTGTTTTTTTTGTTTTGATCGTCAAAGGCCTTTTGCAAATGGGCCATATGTTTTTTTACTGCCGTTTCTGCATATTCCTGCATCTTGCTGTCTATGGTTACATAAACTTTTAGGCCATCTTGGTAAATGTTGTATTTGGTGCCATCTGGTTTTGGATGTTCCCTAATCCAATCTTCCATAAAATGACGTGCATATTCACGGAAATAAGTGGCGCTTCCTTCATCGTGGCCCTGGGGTGTAAACTTTATATTCAAGGGCAGTGCCTGCAGGGAATCTTTTACTTTTTCCGAGATATAATCATATTTTTCCATTTGGGCCAATACAACATTTCTTCGGTTGGTAACGCCCACTGGGTTCCTAACGGGATTATACAGGGAAGAATTTTTGAACATTCCCACCAAAGTTGCAGATTCAACGGTGGAAAGCTGTGATGGGGGCTTGTCAAAATAAATATGGGCGGCAGATTCTATTCCCACGGCTTGGTTCACAAAATCATATTCGTTAAAATACATCGTGATGATTTCTTCTTTGGTATAACGGCGTTCCAATCGGGTCGCGATAATCCACTCCTTTATTTTCTGAAGGCCGCGTTGTAGTTTGTTTCTTGAAACCTGTTCGGTGAAAAAGAGTTTCGCCAATTGTTGTGTGATAGTGCTGGCGCCACCGCGTGAACCTAAAAAGGCCACAGCGCGTATTGTTCCTCGTCCGTCTATTCCGGAATGGTCATAAAACCGGACGTCTTCCGTGGCTATGAGCGCATGGACCAAATGGTCCGGAAGGGTGTCATAGGGAATCGGGGTCCTGTTTTCTTTATAGAATTTCCCAATGGTTTTCCCATCTGAGGAAATGATTTCCGTGGCAAGATTTTTCTCTGGATTTTCAAGACTGGTTTCATCCGGCAGGCTGCCAAAAACGCCCCAGGAGGCCAAGAGGAAGAACAAAATTATAAGAAGGATGAAGCCCGCAAAAATTTTCCAGAAGGTTTTTATATGATGGCGAACATCATTTTGGTTTTTCTTTTTTGGAGTTGCTTTTTTTGTTGCCATATTCTTTTTACTGTTCGGTGGTTTCTTCAATGCTGAAACCAACATCGGTAATGCCTTCAAGTTTTGAAACGCCCGCCGCCTCGCCATTATTGCGCATTGCGTGGGCTATTTGGACGGTGTAATTGCCCTCTTCAAAAAACCGGACTTTTTCTTTATACCAAAGTTTGTTGTCCTTTATATTGCCCAGTCCTTGGCCCATCCATGTACCATCGGGATTGGCCATTCTGTATTCCAGCGTATCGGCCACGGTTTTGCCATGGGGAAAGACCATAGAAACGATCAAAAAAATATTGTTGTATTTATAGTCATTGGTGTTTCTAATATTCACAAATAAATCATAGCTGCGCAGCGAGTCCAACTGCGGAAGGGTAAATTCAACCACCTCTGTTGCGCCCCATTGTCCATCGAGCGCCCGGGTCTCGCTAAATACCGTGTCAGATTCACACGAAACCAGCAAGATGGCTGTCAAAAAAAGGGCCCACAGTTTAATCATTTTTTGGGGGCTTTTGATTTCTGTTTTGATTTTGTGTTCCTCTGCGCGGTTTGTTTCCGGGTTTTTTTGATGATTTATTTCTCTCTGTTTTTGGCGCATTTTGGCCAGATGCCTCCACTTTTCCCCTGTTTTTGCCTTTGCTTTTGTTGCGGCGGTTTTTGCCTCTTTGTTTGGGTTGGTCAAAACGGGTCAAACTATCCTGCCCCACCACATTGCTGTAGGGTTCTTTTTCCACTTTGGGCGGCTCAACGATAAATTCCTCGAGCGCCAATGGTTTTTCGCCTTTTTTATTTAATGCTATTATTTCATTGGCCTTTTCCGCGGTAATCTCATGCCAGTTCATAAATTCCTTTTCATAGGCATACCACAGCATCCCTTTAAAAATATCTATTTTCTGGCACGTAGCGTTTCCTTTTTCGGTCTGTAGCTTTATTTCAGTATTCGGGAAGGATTCCAACGCCTCCAAATAGGTGTCCAATTCATAATTAAGGCAGCATTTCAGTTTTCCGCATTGCCCCGCCAGTTTTTGAGGATTCAGCGAAAGTTGCTGATAACGCGCCGCGGAAGTGTTCACAGAACGAAAATCCGTGAGCCAAGTGGAACAGCAAAGTTCACGGCCACAGCTGCCGATTCCGCCCAAACGCGCCGCTTCCTGGCGAAAACCTACTTGTTTCATTTCAATTCGCGTGTTGAAAGTGCGCGCAAATTCTTTTATCAATTCGCGGAAATCCACCCGTTCTTCGGCGGTGTAATAAAAAATAACCTTGGATGCATCGCCCTGAAATTCAACATCGCTTATCTTCATTTGAAGCCCGTGGCGAATGGCAATTTCGCGCGAACGCTTTTGTACATCGGCCTCTTTATCGCGAACGCCCTGCCAAATATCAATGTCTTTTTGGGTGGCTTTCCTATAGATTTTTGGCAACGCTTCAATTTTTAGGGGAACCTTTTTCTTCTTCATTTGAACGCGGACCAATTCTCCCGTGAGCGTTACCATCCCAATATCATGCCCCGGCGATGCCTCGGTAGCTATGGTGTCGCCAATACTTAATGTAAGATTTTCAGAATTTTGGAAGAATTCCTTTCTTCCGTTTTTAAAGCGCACTTCCACCGCATTGAAGGGTTCCATGTTTTCGGGAAGTTGCATATTTGAAAGCCAATCGAACACTGTCAATTTGTTACAGCCATCGGTTCCGCAAGTGCCGTTGTTCTTGCATCCCTTTGGCTGTCCGTTGGCGCCCGTGGCACAGCTGTTACAGCCCATATTTTTTATATATAAAGCCCTTTTCAAAATGAAGAGGGACGAAAATGAAACAAAAATTGAATCAGTAAAGATACCTAAATATATTTACGATTTCGGATTTACGATTTTGGATTTACGATTTTGGAACGTGACTTATTTCACCCGTCATCTGTCACCCGTCACCCGTCATTTCTTAAACTTCAATTTTTCCGAACGCCCTTTTTTGAAAATTTTATTACTGTTCGGGATGCCTTGGCGCAATCTTTTTTGCTCTTCTTCCGGCAAATGGATTATTTCGATGCACTCTTCACTGCAGCAATTTTCCATCGCCACAGCGCAGTTTTCACATTGAATGAAAAGCAAATGGCAGGCCTCGTTGGCGCAGTTGGTATGCGTGTCGCAAGCTTCGCCGCATTGGTGGCAGTGGCTAATTACATCGTCCGTAATCCGTTCGCCGCGGCGATGGTCGAACACGAAATTTTTCCCGATGAATTTATTTTCCAATCCTTGATTTTCTACTTGCCGTGCGTATTCAATAATACCGCCTTCCAATTGAAATACATTTTTGAAACCTTTGTGTTTATAGTATGCGCTGGCCTTTTCGCAACGGATGCCGCCTGTGCAATACATTACCAATTTTTTGTCTTCTTTGTGATCTTTTAAATCTTCTTCAATAATATCCAAGGAATCACGAAACGTGTCAACATCGGGCGTAATGGCGTTTTTGAAATGGCCAATTTCGCTTTCGTAATGGTTACGCATATCGACCAAAACCACATTTGGGTCTTCAATAAGTTCATTGAATTTAATTGCGTCAACGTGAATTCCTTTGTTTGTAACATCAAAAGTCTCATCATTCAAACCATCCGCCACAATTTTATCGCGGACTTTTACTTTCAGTTTCAGAAAAGATTTCAAATCCTGCTCAATGGCGATATTCAACCGAACGTCCTTCAGAAAATAAATCCCGTCCAGAAATTCCTTGAATTCAATAAACCGTTTCGCCGGCACGGAAAGCTGCGCATTAATGCCTTCGTGTGCCACATAAATACGGCCCAAAACATCCTGCGCGTGCCAAGCGATAAACAAATGATTTCTGAAAAGATGCGGATTGCCAATTTTGGCATATTGATAAAAAGAAAGGGTAAGCCGCTCCTCGCCGGCCTGTTCCAAAAGTGTTTCCCTTTCCTTTGCACTTAATTTATTGTACAGTTGCATGCTATACTTTTTTAGGTGAAAAGAATTGATTTGTAAAGTTGCAAAAGTAATGGTTTTGGGAAAAAGGGCGAAAGGATTGTTTTGCAAAAACGAATTTTGTTTATCTTGTAGTAAATTTTTCTGATATGAAATATTTATACATTTTTGGTTTTCTATTCACTTATGTCATTTGCACTGCCCAAGACCCTTTCTAAAGCAATAAGCAATGAAAAAACTACTATACATTTTATTGTTCAACATCAGCGCAATTTCTTTTGCTCAAGACCCACAACTTTTCGAGAATGACTGGTATTTATATAAAATAACAATTGATAATGTAGATTACCTACCTCCGAATCTTGGGGATGTTGACTTCAATTTTCACACTTTTACAGAAAACCCATATAGATTTTTTACTGGATTTTGTGATGGAATAGATGTAGCCCTAACTTATGATAATCAGAATACACAATTAAGTTTAGAAGACAACCCTGGTTTTTTAATTGGGTCATGTTTTTTCCCTGAAAGTAATTTATTTAACGACCAATATTTTTCTATTTTTTATCAAAATCTTGCTCAAGCCAAAAATCCTTTTTCATATATAATAACTACAAATGGTTCGGGTAAAGCATTGGAGATATCGAACCCTAACGGCAATGCTGCTTTCTATGGCAATACACCTTTGGATATTAGAAAGTTTGATGAAACGCAATTTTCAATCCACCCCAACCCCGCAAAAAACAAACTGTTTTTAAACGCAACAAACACTACAGGAAATCTAACACTCAAAATCTTCAACATAGAAGGCAAATTGTTAAGCACTAAAAATGTAACGCTTGAAAATCAAACCTCCATAGATGTTTCAAGCCTAACAAGCGGCATCTATTTTCTAAACATTCAAGACCAAAACGGCAATACAGAAGTGGAAAAATTTATAAAGGAATAAGCCATGAAAAAACTACTTTTCGTTTTACTATTCAATATAAGTGCAATTTCTTTTGCGCAGGATCCACAGCTTTTTGAGCATACATGGTATTTATATGAAATACAACCCAATGATATGGATCCAATAATTATGGTTTCAGAAATAGAACCACCAATCAATCCCTATCTTATAATAAACGAAAATCTTGAATTTAATGGAGAGGGCGCCTGTAATTCGTTTAATGGGTTATATGAAGCCTCCGGACAAAATTACTTAACAATTTTAAATTTTACCGAAACCGGAGAAGACTGTGGAATTCCCGACCATAATTCATTTGAAGATGGTTATTTCTATGTCATCATGGAAATGACATACGCAATAACCCAAGATGGGTCGGGTTATGTTTTGACAACAGACACAGCACTTATGGGACACGCTGTTTTTAAGAGCTATCCCCTTTCAACTTCAAACTTTCAAAAAAATGAATTTCAACTTTATCCCAATCCTGTTGCGGACAAACTATTTATAAACACAACAAAATCCACCCCAAATTTGGAAATGAAAATCTTCAACATTCAAGGTAAACTGTTAACTGGTGAAAATGTAAAAAACGAAAACCCAGCCTCAATAGATGTTTCCAACTTAAAGAGCGGGATTTACTTTTTAAATATTGAAGATGAAAATGGAAACTTTGAAGTAAAAAAGTTTATAAAAGAATAACTCCTTACAAACCCTTCCAAAAATTCTGAATTCTGAATTCAGAATTCAGAATTAAAAAAAGTCGTATTTCCAACCGTCCTGTTTCCAACCGTCATTTTTTTGTTAACAAAAATCCCTTCCCCACACATTTTCCTTTTGCCCCAAGCACAAAGAAATAGTATCTTAGCTACATAAAATTCCATCCTAAAACATACTGAAAATGAGCACCGAAAAAGACGCAAAACTGAAAGCCCTAAAGCTAACCTTAGATAAACTTGACAAAACCTACGGCAAGGGAACCGTAATGAAAATGGGCGATAGCGCCGTGGAAGATGTGGATGTAATCCCCACAGGTTCCTTAGGGCTCGACGTTGCGCTCGGCGTGGGCGGCTACCCCCGCGGAAGGGTGATCGAAATTTACGGCCCAGAATCTTCGGGAAAAACAACACTCACTTTGCACGCCATGGCCGAAGCACAAAAAAAAGGCGGCATCGCGGCATTTATTGATGCCGAACATGCGTTCGATAGAACGTATGCCGAAAAACTTGGGGTTGATATTGAAAACCTAATCATCTCACAACCCGACAATGGCGAACAGGCTTTGGAAATCGCGGATAACTTGATCCGAAGCGGTGCAATTGACATTGTAATTATCGACTCCGTCGCCGCATTGACCCCAAAAAGTGAAATCGAGGGTGAAATGGGCGACAGCAAAATGGGCCTCCACGCACGATTGATGAGCCAAGCGCTTCGAAAACTTACGGGCTCCATCAGCAAGACAAAATGTACCGTTATTTTCATTAACCA
>JBEBRF010000044.1:0-18606 GCA_040394975.1 Aequorivita soesokkakensis | reverse complement strand
AAAATGCCCGATCTTTCCTTTTATAACGATGATTCGCTGGAATACATCGAAAAAATTGACAAGGCCGTAAAAGGCGAGGAAGATCCATTGAAGAACCCCGATTTACTTCCGAAAAGAAAAAAATCATAAGTTGAATTTTTCGCGCTACATCGCTAAGCGATATCTGTTCTCAAAAAGCAGCAACAACGCCATCAATATCATTACCGCAATTGCGGCGGTTGGCGTGGTGGTCGGCGCAATGTCGCTATTTATAGTGCTTTCTGGGTTTTCAGGCTTAAAGGAATTCAGTCTTCAATTTACCAATGAATTTGACAGCGATCTAAAAATTCTTCCCGATAAGGGAAAAACCATCCTATTTTCAGAATCACAGAAACAGCAACTTGCAACGGTTCCGGGCATTGCATATTTTTCGGAAATAATTGAGGAGCGGGTTTTTCTTCATTACAGGGGAAAAAACCACATTGCATATATAAAGGGAGTGGATTCGTTTTACGGAAAAGTGACCAACTTAAACGGGATAATGTATGTGGGCCAGTGGTTCGTGCCGGGGGAACATCAAGTGGTTACGGGCCTTGCCACCAATGCAAAATTATCTTTGGGAATAAACGATTATGCAGATTTACTTGAAATATATGTGCCAAAACCCGGTACAGGCCAACTCAATACGCTGGATCCGGGGAACGCCTTCACAAAAGAGACCGTGGTGGTGTCTGGGGTGTATCAGGTAAATGAAGATTTGGACGGAAAATATGTCTTTTCCGACATCGACTTTGCCCGAAACCTACTGTCAATGGACGATTCCAAAATTTCTTCCATTGAAATGAAATTGCTGCCCACCGCTTCGGAGGAAAACGTGCGGGGCGAAATCGAAAAAATTTTTCCAAGTGGGATCCAAACCAAAAACCGCATGGAGCAAAACGATGCGCTTTATAAAATGCTGAACACTGAGAATATCGCGGTGTATTTGATCTTCACCTTGGTTTTGATTATTGCACTGTTCAACGTTATTGGCTCCATAATTATGATGGTTTTGGACAAGCGGAAAAACATAAAAACGCTTTACAATCTTGGCGCCTCCCTGCCAGAAATACGCCGGATCTTTTTTATACAGGGTACGATGATGACCGTTCTTGGCGGAATCTTAGGGATTTTACTTGGAATTGTAGCCGTACTGGCCCAGCTAAAATTTGAATTCGTGGCCATAACCAGCACGCTGCCCTATCCGGTAAAATTGAAATTGGTAAACATTGTGGTAGTTTTCGTTACCATCAGTATTTTGGGCATAATCGCTTCGAAAATCGCATCGGGCAGTGTTCGGAAGAAGCTTTTGGAATAATTTTAAACTGTTCCCCCTTGTTGCTTTTTTTAACGATTTAAACAATTAGATATTCCGGGTCGGCCCCCAGACTTATCAACGCATTGCAAATTTCCTCAGTAAAGATTTCGGGGCCGCACACATAGAAACGAGAATTAAAATCACCAATAGTTTCAATAAGAAATTTACGGTCAATCCTTCGTTCGCGAAAGCCAATGACGCCCTCTTGGGTAAATACATTTTTATAGGCCGGACCCAACATTTTTATTAATTCATCGTGCAGAATGATGTCATCACGGGTTTTATTTGAATATAAAAGTGCAAGATTGCGGAGATTTCCACTTTCAAAAAGCGCCCTAAAAATGGCTATAAAAGGAGTAATTCCAGTGCCGCCGGCTATGAAAATTCCCGGACCCTTATAACGAATGGAGCCGAGAACATCGTGAAGCAAGAGTTCTTGGCCAATGGCAAGTTTGCCCAGTTGTGATGATACTCCCTGATGGTCTTCGTATATCTTAATTATGAATTCCAAATAATCCCAATGTTGTAACGATGTAAATGTATAGGGACGGCGCTGCTCCTTCCAGTCTGGCAGGTCAATAGAAATGAGAGCTGATTGGCCTGGGGCATATTCAAACCCTGAAGGCTTTTCCAATACAAAGCGTTTAACGTTATGGGTGATAAAATGGGAGTGGAGTATCTTTAACCGTTGCATTGTGGTAGTTTAATCATCAAAGGTAAAAGGATAATTCAGAAATACTATATATATGTGGTGCACTTGCCGTTTTATGATTTTTTAACAGGACCACAAACCTAAACAAATTCATAATCTGCAAATGTTTCCAAGATTTCTTCAAAAGCTTCAAAAACCGAAGCGGAATCATCGCTGGTTACCATTTTCATCCGAAAATCCTTAAAGTTGGGGATTCCTTTGAAATAATTAGTGTAGTGCCGTCGGGTTTCAAAAACACCCAAGGTCTCGCCTTTCCAATCTATGGCCATTTGCAGGTGGCGTTTGGCGGCATCCACACGTTCCAACATTGTTGGTGGCGGTAAATGTTCGCCTGTTTCAAAATAGTGCTTCACTTCTCTAAAAAACCACGGATACCCAATACTGGCACGGCCTATCATTGCGCCGTCCAAACCGTAGTTGTCGCGCATTTCCATTGCTTTTTCAGGAGTGTCAACATCACCATTTCCGAAAATGGGAATGTGCATCCGGGGATTATTTTTAACCTCGGCAATGGGTCTCCAGTCTGCTTCGCCTTTATACATTTGTGCGCGGGTGCGACCGTGAATGGAAAGCGCCTGGCAGCCAGCATCCTGTAAACGCTCGGCAACTTCAATGATTTTTATGGAGTCGTGGTCCCAGCCCAATCTTGTTTTTACCGTAACGGGTAGTTTGGTGTGTTTCACCATTGCTGCGGTAAGGCTTACCATTAAATCTACGTCTTTTAAAATTCCTGCGCCCGCACCCTTTGAAACTACTTTTTTCACGGGACACCCAAAATTAATGTCTATAATATCCGGGCCGCTGGCTTCCACAATTTCAACACTTCGGAGCATGGATTCCAGGACAGCCCCAAAAATCTGGATGCCCACGGGGCGCTCCTTTTCATAAATATCGAGCTTCATCACGCTTTTGGCGGCATCGCGGATAAGGCCTTCGGAAGAAATGAATTCAGTAAAGACCACATCGGCGCCCTGTTCTTTGCAAAGCGCGCGGAACGGTGGGTCACTCACGTCTTCCATCGGCGCGAGCAGTAACGGAAAATCCGGCAGTTGTATGTTTCCTATTTTTGGCAATTCTTATTTATTTAGAACTGCAAAAGTAGTAAATATCAATAAAATAAGACATTTTGAAGATTTTTGAAAGGATAGGTAAATATTATTTCTCTTGCAATCTATCGCCTTCATCGGTTTTTAGCTCCTTGCTGTTGTCTCGCAGCCGTGCATTTCCGAAGTTATATTTGAGACCAACGCGAAACAGCCTATTTTCCACATTTGCAAAATAGTAGTTGTCCTGATTGTAATATCGGGCTGTGGATGCCACATCATCCAACGTGTTGAAAATATCATCAACGCCCACCGTTATGCTTGCACGCTTGTCCCAAAATTCTTTTCTAATGGAAAGGTTTACATAACTTCTGTTTTTAAAATAACGGTTTCCAAAAACGAAGTTTGAAAGATAGAAGCCCGTTAAATCGGCAGTAAACGATCTTTCTTTTGAAATTGTAAAATGATTGGTAGAAAATATGTATTGCCCAAAGGTGTCATTATTATATTTTTTCTCTGTGCTTTGCAGGGCATAAAACTCGTTGGCCAAATAAAAGCTGGAGGTCTCAACGTGTATCCACCACCACGGATTTAGGGAACTGAAATAGGTAATATCAAACGAATACTGATACGCTCTTATCAAGTTTGCGTCAATTGTTTCAAAAGTATTGTTTGTGTTGTTTTGAAAAGTCAATGCCTCCAGACCGTGCTGTACATTTTGGTAGTACAGTTTAAAAAACAACTTGTCTTTGTAGTCATAGGCCAGGGTAATTTTATCCTCTACAGCGGGCACCAAGTTTGGATTTCCTCCGTTGAAGTTTCTTTCCGTTATATAATATCGAAACGGATTCAGGCTTTGGTACCGCGGCCTTTCGATGTTTCTGCTGTAGCTAACGCCAATGCCGTTGTTGTCATTGATGGAATAGTGAAAGGAAGCTGACGGAAATAGATCAAAATAATTCTTGTTGTTCACTTGGCCCAATGAACGCGAAATGGCATCAATATCGGTGTATTCGCCGCGTAGGCCGGCGGTGATGCTCCATTTTTCCCATTCCTTTTCGTAGTTTATGTATTCAGCATAAATGTTCTCTTTATAATTGAAATCGTCAGAAAGGGACTCGCTAAAGGTCACGTTGTTATTTGCAACGTTGAAAAAATCAAGTTTGCTATGCGTGTCCACATTGCTGTATTTTAGTCCGGCCAAAAAAGTTCCTCCCCACAATTCCGTAGAAATATCGGCCTGTCCCGTGAAAATGTTGCTGTTTTGTTCCGAGTTGGTTTGAAAGCTACGGTTTCTTAAAAAATCGCCGTTGGCCAGCAAATAATCGGAGGAAAGCTGTTGGTTTTGAAGGTTATCATAATAAATATAATTTGCAGAAACAGAAACCGATGCGCCGTCATTGTTTAATTTTCTGTTATAGTCCAGTGCAAAGGTCAAGTTGTCCTTTTCGAAATTCACATGGCTTACCGTGGTACTTGTTGAATCTACCTGCCGCTGTGGATTGTATATTATGGTTTCGCCCCGGTTGTTATAGTCCACTTTTGGTGACAGGGAAATATTTGAGGTTAGGCTTATGGTGTTCCTTTCATCCAAATTAAAATCCAAAACAGCGTTTCCGTTATGGTTGTCATAATTTGTCTTCCTGTTGAAATCCGTTTCCATTATCATTTTGGTAGAAACCCCGTCGGGCTGAAAAAAACGGATATAGCTTTCGTCTTCTTTATATTCCTTTCTTTTTCCATAGGTATAACTGGCATAGGCGTTCAGCCAATTATTTTTATAAAAATGGGCCGTCCCAAGTCTGGATTTTGGATAAATTTCCTGTTCATAAGTTGCGTTCACAGAACCTTTATAGCCTATTGAAATGGCTTTGGAAGTAATGATATTTAGCACCGTGCCTGCTTCGGCGTCATATTTTGCAGATGGGTTTGTGATAACCTCGATGGATTTTATTGTGGAGGCGTCGGTGTTTTCCAGCAGTGCCGCTATTTCGGAAGCGGATAGATACACTCGTTTTTCATTGATAAAAACAAGGGGCGTAGTAAATTTCACTTGAATGTTTTCGCCAATGACCACCACGCCGGGGGTTTTTTTCAGAAGATCCATCGTGCTGCCGGTTGAAAAGGAAGTGTTCTCAATATTGAAAACGAGTTTTCCTGCGGTTTTCTTTATGGTTGGAAGATTGGCGCGTACCACAGTTTCGTCGAGCAATTGGGGCCTCTTATGTAATATTTTGCTCCCCAGATTTTTGTTTGTTGAAACCTCTATTGTCTCTTCCAGACTTTCAAAACCAATATAGCTGAAATGAAACTTATAGGTTCCCGCCGCTATGCCTTCCAAAACAAAAGTCCCATCATCATCCGTGGTGGTGCCCTTCTTTATAGTTTCAGAGCCCTCTTCAAAGACCAAAATGTTCACAAATGACAACGGATTGTTCTCCACATCAAGCACTCTTCCAGAAACAGAATAATGCTGTGCCATCATTACACACCCTTGCAAGAGACACAAAAACATAACCAATACTCTCATGATATAAGTAGATATCTTGGGGCGACACCCGTTATTATGGTTTTATTTTGGGGAGAAAATGAAACAGACTGCGCTAAACCAGCCGCTTACAGTACAAATATGTTAAAAATATATTAAATTGGAACCATAAGGAACCATAAAATTTCAAGTGCCCCGGCCAAAATATATATAATCACTCTTTATAATCTATATTTGCAGCTTAGAAAGCACGACAAGAAACTTTTATGAAGCACATCCGTAATTTTTGTATCATCGCCCATATTGACCATGGAAAAAGCACCCTGGCAGACCGACTTTTGGATGCCACCGGCACTGTGACCGATCGCGAAAAACAAGCCCAATTACTGGATAGTATGGATTTGGAACGCGAAAGGGGCATTACCATAAAAAGCCATGCCATACAGATGGATTATGTTTACAAAGGCGAGAAATACACTCTAAACCTAATCGACACTCCCGGCCACGTAGATTTTTCATATGAAGTTTCCCGCTCCATCGCCGCCTGTGAAGGAGCGTTGCTGATCGTTGACGCCGCCCAGAGCATTCAGGCGCAAACCATTTCCAATCTCTATCTGGCCCTGGAAAATGATTTGGAAATCATCCCAGTGCTCAACAAAGTAGATCTGCCCTCCGCAAATGTGGAAGAAGTAACCGATGATATCGTGGACCTTTTGGGCTGCAGGCCCGAAGAGGTAATTCCCGCGAGCGCAAAAACAGGGATAGGAATAGATGAAATTCTCAGCGCAATTATTGAACGCATTCCGCCTCCAAAGGGAAATCCCGAACAATCCCTGCAAGCCTTGATTTTTGATTCTGTTTATAACCCCTTCCGAGGGGTGGAAACCTATTTTAGAGTGCTCAATGGCGAAATTAGAAAAGGGCAGCACATTAAATTTATGGCCACCGGAAAGAGCTATTTCGCTGATGAAGTGGGCACCCTGAGGCTTAAACAATTTCCACGGGAGGTAATAAAAACGGGCGACGTTGGCTATCTGATAACTGGAATAAAGGAAGCCAAGGAAGTAAAGGTGGGCGATACCATCACAGATTCAAAAAATCCAACCCAAAATATGATCGAGGGCTTTGAAGATGTAAAGCCAATGGTTTTCGCCGGAATTTACCCCGTGGACACAGAGGATTATGAAGAGTTGCGCAGCTCCATGGAAAAACTTCAACTGAATGACGCCTCTTTGGTCTTCGTTCCGGAAAGTTCCATGGCCCTCGGCTTCGGTTTTCGTTGTGGTTTCCTGGGGATGCTCCATCTTGAAATTATCCAAGAAAGGCTGGAAAGGGAATTTGACATGACGGTCATCACCACCGTCCCAAACGTTTCCTATCACGCCTTTTCAAACAAAGATCCCGAAACCCCTATTTTGGTCAACAACCCATCAGATCTGCCCGATCCGTCAAAACTGAACCGCGTGGAAGAGCCGTATATTAAGGCAACCGTAATCACAAAATCAGATTACGTAGGCTCCGTTATGTCGCTTTGCATTGAGAAAAGGGGCGAAATTACAAACCAAACCTATTTAACAACCGAAAGGGTAGAGCTCACTTTTGATATGCCCTTGGCAGAAATTGTGTTCGATTTTTATGACCGGTTGAAAACCGTTTCAAAAGGATATGCTTCCTTTGATTATTCACCTATCGGAATGCGCCAGTCCCATTTGGTGAAGGTGGATGTTCTTTTAAATGGAAATATAGTAGATGCGCTTTCGGCCTTGCTCCACCGCGATAATGCCTATGATATCGGTAAGAAAATCTGTGAAAAACTGCGTGAATTGATCCCGCGGCAACAATTTGATATTCCCATCCAAGCTGCCATTGGCGCAAAAATAATAGCCCGGGAAACCGTAAAGGCACTCCGCAAAGACGTAACCGCCAAATGTTACGGCGGTGATATTTCACGGAAGCGAAAACTACTCGAAAAACAAAAAAAGGGAAAGAAACGTATGCGCCAAGTGGGCAATGTGGAAATCCCCCAGGAAGCTTTTATGGCAGTGCTAAAGTTGAATGACTAACGATCAACGGTTGCCGGTTGCAGATTTTTTGATCAAAAATTTCAGAAAAAAATCAATCGTTGTTGTGCAATCTTCCAAAATACTGATTCAGCTCAAATGCCACAACTCGCGCCAGCCTGTTCAAGACCCGAAAGGTAGATGTTATAGGGGGTGCCAGTGTTTTCACCGTTGACAGATGCATTGCCGTCATTTTCTTGGCAAACCTGAAAGCCCTCGGTTAGTGGGGAGGAACAGGTAGTGCAACTTATTTCATCATCTTTTTTACAGGAAATAATCAGAAGGCTACACACAATACTCGATATCAGGACAGACTTTATCATTCTCAGAAAGTTTGTTATCTCAACGTTTTAAGTTATACATTTATTCTTGCTACTTCGCTTAATGCCCGTAACCATCCCTTCAACTGCAGGACTAAATCGCTACCGGGCACAATTCAGTACGGCCATCAATAAGATTGAATTGTTAAAAATAGTATAATAATCTGTACTTCCCCACTGTGAGTGTAACGCTTTTCTTATTTTGCGACTCATTCCTTCATTATGAAACTATTCCCCATTGAAGCTGGAAATTTTAAACTTGATGGTGGCGCCATGTTCGGCGTGGTGCCAAAAAGTTTATGGAGCAAAACAAACCCAGCCGATGAAAACAATATGATAGACATTGCGGCCCGCTGCCTGCTTATTGAAAACGGCAATCGGCTTACCTTGATTGATACCGGAATGGGTGACAAACAAAGCGAAAAATTCTTCAGCTATTACTATCGATGGGGAAATTACAATCTTGACGATTCCTTAAAAAAATACGGTTTTCACAGCGATGACATTACCGATGTTTTTATGACGCACCTCCATTTTGACCATTGCGGCGGAAGCGTTCAATGGAATAAAAATAGAACAGGATATGAGCCAGCGTTTAAAAATGCAACCTACTGGAGCAACAAAGACCACTGGAAATGGGCTACGCAACCAAACCGAAGGGAACAAGCTTCGTTTTTGACAGAGAATATTTTACCGATGCAGGAAAGCGGGCAGCTTAAATTTGTATCACAACCAAATTCAGATTTCGCCGAAGCAAACGAGCTCGATTTCGGAATTCTTTTTGTGGACGGGCACACCGATAAACAAATGCTTCCGCATATAAATTACAACGGAAAAACACTGGTTTTTGTTGCAGATCTGTTGCCTACCGCAGGGCATTTGCCCATTCCATTCGTAATGGGCTATGACACCCGCCCACTGTTGACCCTTCCTGAAAAGGAAAAATTTTTAAACCATGCCGCTGCCAACAATTTTTATCTTTTCCTGGAACACGACGCACACAACCCGATAATTACGATCCAAAATACTGATAAAGGCGTTAGATTGAACGAAACCTTATCACTCCTTGATTTCTTTAATTAAATACTTTTTCCTAAAAATGAGACTATTTAAGATTTCCCTATTTGCAATTGCAATGACAGCCGTTCTTGCAAGTTGCGGCACCGGTGCTGCAATTGTAGCTACACCCATTCAGAATATCGATTCTAATCCCCTAAAAATTGAGCCGCTGACCGATGCACAGTTAAAGCAATGGCCGTTCATGGATTTGGTTCGCGACACCGTGCCGGGAATGAGCGTTGACAGGGCCTATTCCGAAATAATCAAAAACAGAAAAGGTGAAACCGTTATTGTGGGCGTCATTGATAGTGGGGTGGATATTTACCACGAAGACCTAAAAAACGTAATTTGGACCAATCCAAATGAAATAGCCGGAAATGGCAAGGACGATGACAAAAATGGTTTTATTGATGATGTTCACGGATGGAATTTTCTGGGCGATATCACCGGTGAAAACATGGAATTCGTTCGGATTATCAGAAAATTCAACCCAAAGTTCGAAGGTAAATCTGAAGCCGCAATAAGCGCCGCAGACAGGGAAGATTACAACACCTACCAAAAAGCCTTGGCTGAATATGAAAAAGAAGTTTCGGAAATAAACGCAAATCACATGCGCTACCAGCAGATTCTTTCACAATTAAAACCTGCTCATCAGGCAATGGCAAAAAAATTGGGAAAGGAAGATTACACCGCTGTCGAGCTAAAGTCCATAACAAATCCTTCCTCCGAAGAGCAACAGCAAATCGCCATGCTCAGCCAAATGCTTAATTATGGCAATTCAGTGCCCGAAGTATTGAAGGAACTTGAAGGAGGCGTAGCATATTTCTCCGGAAGAATGGAAAACAATTTCAACATGACCAAAGATTTTAGAAGTGTGTTGGGCGATAATCCGGAAGATATCACAGATAATGTATATGGTGATAACAACGTAGCCGGACCAGACCCCACACGGGATAACGTAAAGCACGGAACCCACGTGGCGGGAATCATTGCAGCACAGCGCAACAATGGGATTGGGATGGATGGCGTAGCGAACAACGTGAAAATAATGGTGCTCCGCGCCGTGCCAGATGGAGATGAATATGATAAGGATATCGCCCTTTCCATTCGATATGCAGTAGATAACGGAGCAACAATCCTTAACACCAGCTTTGGAAAATATTACTCCCCGCAAGCCGAATGGGTTTATGACGCCATAAAATATGCCGCATCCAAGGACGTATTGATCGTTAACGCTGCCGGGAATAACAGTTTTGACTTGGACACAGTGAATGTTTATCCGAACGATCAGATAGACAATGGTGAAGAAATGGCCGATTCCTTCATTACCGTGGGCGCATTAAATTTTAAATACGGAAGCGAGATGATTGCCAACTTTTCAAACTATGGAAAAACAAACGTAGATGTTTTCGCTCCGGGCGTGAAAATTTGGGCCACCACCCCAATGAATACATACGAATTCCTTCAAGGAACTTCCATGGCCGCTCCCGCGGTGGCAGGCGTAGCTGCTATGATCCGTTCCTTTTATCCAAAGCTTTCCGCCAAACAGGTGAAACAAATCTTGATGGATAGCGGGCTTGCCATAAACACCCAGGTTATTTTAGGAGGGGAAACCTCAAATACTGATTCATTCGCAAATATTTCAAAATCCGGCAAAATTGTGAATATGTATAATGCTTTGATTATGGCCGACAAAATGTCCAAACTATGAAACTAATCTGTAGCGGGTTCTTTTTGACCCTATTTATTTCCACTTTCGCCCAAACCGATACGGGCTATTGGCAACAGGAAGTTGATTATAAAATGAATATTGAAATGGACGTAAAAACCTTTCAATATAAGGGAACGCAAGAATTGAAATACACAAACAATTCCCCCGATACTTTGAAAAAAGTTTTCTACCATCTTTATTTTAACGCTTTCCAGCCGGGGAGCGAAATGGACGTGCGCTCCCGGACCATTGCAGATCCCGACAGACGTGTGGGCGATCGTATTTCAAAACTTTCCCCTTCGGAAATTGGCTATATAAAGCCGACATTATTTACCCAGGATGGTGCCGTTGCAAAATATACTATTAAGGGCACCGTGATGGAAGTAATGCTGAATAAACCCATTTTGCCCGGCCAAAGCACGTTTTTCAAAATGGATTGGGATGCGCAGGTTCCGTTGCAAATACGGCGTTCGGGCAGAAATAGTTCTGAAGGCGTGGCATTGACGATGACCCAATGGTATCCAAAACTTGCCGAATACGACTTTGAGGGCTGGCATGCCGACCCATACATTGCCCGCGAATTTCACGGCGTTTGGGGCAATTTTGACGTTACCATAACCATTGATGCGGATTATACAATAGGTGGAACCGGATATCTTCAAAACCCGGCCGAAGTTGGCCACGGCTACACCGCCCCCGGACAAAAATGGATGAAGCCCGTAAATGGCAAATACACTTGGCATTTTTTAGCACCCGATGTGCATGATTTTGCGTGGGCCGCGGATGCCGATTATATACACGATACTTATCCCGGACCCAATGGGGTGACGCTTCACTTCTTCTATAAAAACAATCCCGAAATAATTGAAAACTGGAAAGAACTGCAGCCCAAAACTGCGGAACTGATGCAGTTTTTCAATGAGCAAATAGGCGAATATCCATACGAACAATACTCCGTAATCCAGGGCGGTGACGGCGGAATGGAATATGCAATGTGCACAATGATTACCGGCGAGCGCGAATTTGACAGTTTGTTTGGCGTAACCGCACACGAGCTTGCGCATTCATGGTTCCAGTTTGTTTTGGCCATCAACGAAAGCAAACACGGATGGATGGATGAAGGATTTACTTCATATATTTCAGACGAGGCGTTCAATTATGTGCTTAAAAAGGATAAAACCAATCCGCATTCAGGTTCCTATCGCAGTTATATGTTTATGGCCACAAGCGGGCAAGAGCAGCCGCTTTCAACCCATGCAGATAGGCACGCAACCAATCGTTCCTACGGCATAAATGCCTACAGCAAAGGTTCGGTTTTTTTAACGCAATTGGGCTATGTTATCGGGCCGGAAAATCTTTCAAAAACATTAAAAAGATTTTATTCCGATTTTAAATTCAAGCACCCAACGCCCAATGATTTTATCCGCACGGCGGAAAAAGTTTCTGGCTTTGAATTGGATTGGTATTTGACTGATTGGACGCAAACCACAAACACCATCGATTACGGAATAACTTCAGTTGAAAACGAAGGAAATAACACAAAGGTAACTTTGGAAAGAATCGGTTTAATGCCAATGCCCATAGACCTTTACGTAACGTATGAAGACGGAACGCAGGAATTGTTTTACATTCCGTTGCGAATGATGTGGGGCGAAAAACCAAACCCATTTTCAGAGTTGAAACGCACCATTTTGGAAGCTTGGCCTTGGGCATATCCCACGTATTCTTTCGAAATAAAAAACGGAAAAAAAGTAAAAAATATGATGATCGACGCCACAAACCGTTTGGCAGACATTAATCCCCAGAATAATATATACGGAAACGAATAAGCTTTACTTTCCTTTTTTCAAAGAGACCCCGCTGACGTTAATTTCTGTGGGGTCTTTTTATATATTTACAAAGTGAACCAAAATTTCCCAAAAAAAGAAAAACTAAAAAGCTCCAAAACAATTGAAAATTTGGTTTTGGAAGGGAAAACACATTCCAAATTTCCCATTAAAATTTTCTTTCTTCCGAAGAAAAATATTGAAACAAATATGGCTGCTTTTGCGGTTCCAAAACGCAATTTTAAATCGGCGGTGGACAGAAACCGCGTGAAGCGTCAACTTCGCGAAACATACCGGCTTAACAAACAATTGCTTGACGAAATTAGCGGCAAGAAATTTGTGATGCTCTTTCTTTTTTTGGGAAAAGTGAAACCGCAGTACGCCGAACTCGAAAAAGCAATGGTAAAACTGCTTAAAAAAGTACTCGATGAAAACAATTAGCGCTATAATTCTATCCTTTTTTCTTGCGTGTTCCAACGGCGGAAGCGATGAAAATTATGAATCTTCCAAAACATTTGGAAGCCCACCACCTTCAGCTGAAGTCATGGATGTGACTGATAATTCTTCAAATGTTGAAGAACAAAAAATAATAAAAACGGCGCGCTTGGTTTTTGAAACCCAAGATGTGGAAAATACACATCAAAAAATCCTTCAACTTGCTTCACAATTCAAAGGTTTGGTTCAAAATGACAACAGCGGAAAGGATTACAACCGTATTTATAAAAATGTAACCGTTCGCATTCCCACTGAAAATTTCCAACAATTTATAGACGGAATTTCCGAAGGTGTTGCTTATTTTGACCATCGCGATATTTCAAGACAGGATGTTTCAGAAGAGTTTATTGATTTGGAAGCGCGGTTAAAAGCAAAACGTGTTTTGGAGGAACGCTATCTGGAACTGCTTAAAAAAGCAAATAAGGTAGAGGAAATGTTGCAAATAGAACGCGAACTTTCCAACATCCGCGAGGAAATTGAAGCCCGGCAAGGCAGATTGCAGTATCTTCAAAACCAAGTTTCAATAAGCACCGTGAACATTGAATTCTATAAAACCACCGCTGAAACAGGAATCACCCAATCCTACGGCCAAAAAATGAAGAATGCGCTGCAAGGCGGCTGGAACGGGATTTCAGTGTTTTTCCTTGGCATTTTATACCTTTGGCCTTTATTCATCGTTGCGGTAATAGTGGTTGTCATTCTTCGTATATTTCTGAAGAGAAGAAAGAAAAAGTGAAAAGTTATTTAGTTATTGGGTTATTAAGTTATTTAATCCCAGTAACCTAACCCAGTAACCCAATAACCCATTAACTCATTAACTCATTAACTCATTAACTTAAAATAATGAAAAAGAGAATCCTAATTCCCATCATCGCCGTCGGCATATTTTTTACAACGGTAAGTTTTAAAAGTGATTTCTTCGAAATTGCGAAACAGATTGAAATATTCACCACCCTTTTCAAGGAATTGAATATGAATTATGTGGACGAGGTAACGCCCGCAACCCTTATGGATAAAGCCATAACCGGAATGTTGGAAGACTTGGATCCGTACACCGTTTATTGGAACGAGCAACAGGTGGAAGACGCAAAAATCAACAATTCCGGCATTTACACGGGCATTGGCGCCACCGCCCAAAGCAAAAAGGACAAAATAATAATCGTTGAACCGTACAAAGATTATCCCGCCGACAAAGCGGGATTGAAAGCTGGCGATGAAATTATAAAAATTGGAAACGTAACCATCGCCGATTTGGAAGACGATGCGGGTGAATTACTGAAAGGAGCTCCGGGCTCAACTGTTGAAATAACATATAAAAGACAGGGAAAAACCGCAACCGCAACCATCACCCGAGGTGCCGTTGAACTTAGGGCGGTTCCATTTTATAAATTGATTAATGATGATATTGGATACATTGTTTTAAGCCAGTTTAACAGCAGAACCACCCTTGAAACGAAAGCTGCATTGGTCGATTTGAAATCGCAGGGCGCAAAAAAAATAATTTTGGATTTACGCGGAAATCCCGGCGGACTTTTGAATGAAGCCATAAATGTTGTAAATCTTTTTGTGGAAAAAGGTGAAGTGATCACGACTACAAAATCGGTAATCGAAAAGTACAACCAAACCTATAAAACCAAAAATGAACCCGTTGACACGGAAATCCCGTTGGTAGTTTTGGTGAACGGACGAAGCGCTTCCGCCAGCGAAATAGTTTCCGGCAGCTTACAGGATTTGGACCGGGCCGTTATTGTTGGCGCGCGAAGTTTCGGAAAAGGATTGGTGCAGCGACCAAAAAAGTTGACTTATGGTACCCAACTGAAAGTTACCATTTCCCGATATTACACTCCAAGCGGGCGCTGTATTCAGGCTTTGGATTACTGGCACCGTGACGAAAATGGCGATCCGATCCGGAAGGATGTAAAAGAATACAACGAGTTCAAAACCAAAGGCGGAAGAACGGTTTACGACGGCGGCGGGATTTTGCCCGATGTGCAATTAGAATCGGCGGTTTTCAGCCCAATTACAACGGCTTTGCTGAAAGACAACGCCATTTTTGACTACGCCACAAAATATTATTACAGCCATCAAATTGCCGATGTGAAAAATTTCAAATTCACCGAAGCGGATTTTCAGGATTTTTTGAAGTTTTTGAAGGAAAACAATTTTGAATACGAAACCGAAACCGAAAAGAAATTCGCCGAAGGGTTAAAAATTTCCGAAGATGACGATTTGAATAAAGACATTTCGGCGAGTTACAACCAACTTATGGCAGCAATTGACAACGCCAAAAACAAAGCAATTATTGACAAAAAAGTGGAAATAGAATCGTTGTTGACCGATGAAATATTGAAGCGCTATTTTTATCGCGAAGGCTTGTACAATTATCAAATTGAGCACAATCCGGAGATTTTGGAGGCGGTTTCGGTTTTGAATGATGCTGGGCGGTATGGGAAGATTTTGAGGTGAGTTTATGTCCAAGTCGAGCGCAGTCGAGACCTCTCTTTCTATAAAACTCAAAAGTTCAAATTAATCTTTACTTCCTTAAAATAAAACACTGAAAATAAACGGATGATTGTTTAAATTTATTAAATGAAATCAGATATAATAAAATCTTTATCCTATAATTTCGAGGATCACTCGCAATCCACGGAAAACGGAATTGAATTTTGGTTCGCTAGGGATATTCAACATTTGTTGGGATATTCTGAATGGAGAAACTTCCAAAAAGTTATTACCAAAGCCAAAATTTCCTGTGAAGCCACAGGCAATGATATTTTAGACCATTTTGTTGACGTCAACAAAATGGTACAGCTTGGTTCTGGCAGTGAACGGGAAATCGATGATATAATGCTCACAAGGTATGCTTCTTATTTAATTGCCCAAAATGGAGACCCTCAAAAAGAACAGATTGCTTTTGCTCAAAATTATTTTGCAATCCAAACAAGAAAATTTGAGGAAATAGAACAAAGAATAAAAGATTGGGAAAGACTGCAAGCCAGACAAAAATTAACATTATCTGAAAAGGAATTATCCGAAATTATTTATGAGCAAACGGGAAATGACAAAAATTTTGGATTAATACGAAGTAAGGGCGATCAAGCCTTGTTTGGGAAAACTACACAACAAATGAAAAACAAGCTCAATGTTCCAAAAGGAAGAGCGTTAGCAGATTTTCTACCAACAATCACAATAAAAGCAAAAGATTTTGCAACAGAAATAACAGTCTTCAACACAAAAGAGAAAAATTTAAAAAACGAAAGACAAATATCTGCCGAACATATAACCAACAATCGTTCGGTCAGAAAAATTCTTCTAAGTAGAGGAATAAAACCCGAAGAATTGCCTGCGGAAGAGGATATCAAAAAATTGGAACGTAGAGTAATTTCTGAACCTAAACAACTGGGTAAAAATCCGGATAAACTAAATTAACAATCCGGAGATTTTGGAGGCGGTTTCGGTTTTGAATGATGCTGGGCGGTATGGGAAGATTTTGAGGTGAGTTTATGTCCAAGTCGAGCGCAGTCGAGACCTCTCTTTCTATAAAACTCAAAAGTTCAAATTAATCTTTACTTCCTTAAAATAAAACACTGAAAATAAACGGATGATTGTTTAAATTTATTAAATGAAATCAGATATAATAAAATCTTTATCCTATAATTTCGAGGATCACTCGCAATCCACGGAAAACGGAATTGAATTTTGGTTCGCTAGGGATATTCAACATTTGTTGGGATATTCTGAATGGAGAAACTTCCAAAAAGTTATTACCAAAGCCAAAATTTCCTGTGAAGCCACAGGCAATGATATTTTAGACCATTTTGTTGACGTCAACAAAATGGTACAGCTTGGTTCTGGCAGTGAACGGGAAATCGATGATATAATGCTCACAAGGTATGCTTCTTATTTAATTGCCCAAAATGGAGACCCTCAAAAAGAACAGATTGCTTTTGCTCAAAATTATTTTGCAATCCAAACAAGAAAATTTGAGGAAATAGAACAAAGAATAAAAGATTGGGAAAGACTGCAAGCCAGACAAAAATTAACATTATCTGAAAAGGAATTATCCGAAATTATTTATGAGCAAACGGGAAATGACAAAAATTTTGGATTAATACGAAGTAAGGGCGATCAAGCCTTGTTTGGGAAAACTACACAACAAATGAAAAACAAGCTCAATGTTCCAAAAGGAAGAGCGTTAGCAGATTTTCTACCAACAATCACAATAAAAGCAAAAGATTTTGCAACAGAAATAACAGTCTTCAACACAAAAGAGAAAAATTTAAAAAACGAAAGACAAATATCTGCCGAACATATAACCAACAATCGTTCGGTCAGAAAAATTCTTCTAAGTAGAGGAATAAAACCCGAAGAATTGCCTGCGGAAGAGGATATTAAAAAATTGGAACGTAGAGTAATTTCTGAACCTAAACAACTGGGTAAAAATCCAGATAAACTAAATTGAGCACAATCCCGAGATTTTGGAAGCGGTTTCGGTTTTGAATGATGCTGGGCGGTACGCGAAGATTTTGAGATAGAAATTAAATCCACAAACTTTTGAAATTTAATAATTCAACTCCAATTTGGCTTTTAATGACTGTAATAGTTGTTGGAATAATATTTACCAAATTTGTATCTTCTCGAAATTCTAAATTTGTTTCAAATCTAACTCCAATTTTGAGAGAAGATAGTATCAGTCTAAAAGTAGAATATGCTTATAATGAACACGGGATTTATATTTTAGATAGTGAATTCTTTGTTAATGGTTCTAGTAATATTATCGGAAACCATTTTGGTTTTGCCAAAGATCCTGCAATTTGGCGACCACATAAATTCAAACCAAGTATCTCTGATATTTCAGCACCTTTCGAAATTTTGAAAAAAGAAAATAATGACACTATTTTGTTGATTAAAAATAATCGTGAAATTCAAATATTGTTAAAACCATATGATATAAAAAAATGAACTTCCTCCAAACCTTCTACAAAACAATGTTAGTTTAGATGATAACTCGTAATGATATTTTAAAATGAATCTTACTTGAAGTATATCAAATTTAACACTCAAAAGTTTTACTTAACAGAAAGTTAACCCACTGTTTTTCAATGCTATCGTATCTTAGCAATTATGATACACTCAGAAAAAGAAGAAAATAAGGAGATTCTAAAAGAATCTGTGGCCTATTTAGAGAACCGGGGTTTTGAACACATTCAGGCCGATGTGGAAGGTTATGAAACTCCAAAATCCTATCTTAAAAAAGATAGCGATGTGGTGATTACTCCAGACATAGTAGCAGATCGCGCGGGAATAAAACACTATTTTGAAATTAGTTTAAAATCTGAAAAATCGCGATTGCTGAAATCCAAATGGCAGTTTCTGGATACGTTGGCACGAATGCGCAACCAGCGTTTTAAAATCATAACACGCAGAGGGCATTACAAATTCACTGATGAAATGTTGAAAGAACTTAATCTGGAAAAAAAACTCATTAAGCTCTAACCATCGCAATGTGCGGAATTCCATCTTCCAAATAACGGTCGCCAAAGGTTTTGAAACCAT
>JBEBRF010000043.1:0-18663 GCA_040394975.1 Aequorivita soesokkakensis | reverse complement strand
CTACGCACACGTTGACTGTCCTGGTCACGCGGATTACGTAAAGAACATGGTTACTGGTGCTGCCCAAATGGACGGCGCTATCCTTGTGGTTGCTGCTACAGACGGACCAATGCCACAAACTCGTGAGCACATCCTTCTTGGCCGTCAGGTAGGTATTCCACGTATCGTTGTATTCATGAATAAAGTGGATATGGTTGATGATGAGGAATTGCTTGAATTGGTTGAAATGGAGATCCGTGATCTTCTTAACTTCTATGAGTATGATGGCGACAACGGGCCTGTAATCGCAGGTTCTGCACTTGGCGCGCTAAACGGTGAGCAAAAATGGGTTGATACAGTTCTTCAGTTAATGGAGGCTGTTGACAACTGGATTGAACTTCCAACCCGTGATGTTGATAAGCCTTTCCTTATGCCTATTGAAGATGTATTCTCTATTACTGGTCGTGGTACCGTTGCAACTGGACGTATTGAAACAGGTGTAGCTAACACGGGTGATGTTGTTGACATTATCGGTATGGGTGCAGAGAAATTGACATCTACAATTACCGGAGTTGAAATGTTCCGCAAAATCCTTGACAGAGGTGAAGCTGGAGATAACGTAGGTATCTTGTTGAGAGGTATCGAAAAAACCGACATCCGTCGTGGTATGGTTATCTGCAAAAAAGGTTCTGTAACTCCGCACGCTAAATTCAAAGCTGAGGTTTATATCCTTAAAAAAGAAGAAGGTGGCCGCCACACTCCATTCCACAACAACTACCGTCCACAGTTCTACGTTCGTACAACTGACGTAACCGGAACAATTATGCTTCCTGATGGTGTTGAAATGGTAATGCCCGGTGATAACTTAACTATCCATGTTGAGTTGCTTTCCCCTATCGCAATGAACGTAGGTCTTCGTTTCGCTATCCGTGAAGGTGGACGTACTGTTGGTGCGGGCCAAGTAACTGAAATTTTAGATTAATTATAATATAACAAAAAGCTCTGGGTGTCCCAATCTATTTCGGGATACCTTGGCTTTTATAGCGGGTTTTAACCAATCTGTTGGTCCATAAACCAAAAAAGGCATTCATAATTCTGAATTTATAATTCATAATTATAAAAACGGGTTTAGCTCAGTTGGTAGAGCACTGGTCTCCAAAACCAGGTGTCGGGAGTTCGAGCCTCTCAACCCGTGCATCAAATCGGAACAATTATAGGAATTTTGGTATTAATTTCCACTCGATTATCCTATACCATTAAATAATGAAGTCATGGTAAATTATATCACTGAATCATATAAAGAACTTAAAAATCATGTTACCTGGCCTACTTGGGCAGAGGCCCAAAAGCTCACTGTTATTGTAGCGGTATTTTCGGTGCTTTTGGCTTTGGCCGTTTGGGGCGTTGATAGCGTTTTTAGCAAAATAGTAGGAATGTACTTTGATTGGATTAAGTCCTAAGCAATGACCGAAACAACTGGAACAAAAAAATGGTACGTAGTCCGTTCAGTCAGCGGACAGGAAAACAAGATCAAATCGTATATCGAAACAGAGATAAAACGGTTGGAACTGGAAGATTATATTGACCAAGTATTAGTGCCCACCGAAAAAGTGATACAAATCCGAAACGGAAAGAAAGTAAACAAAGAACGCGTTTACTTTCCCGGCTACATAATGATACAGGCAAACTTGGGTGGTGAAATACCGCACATCATAAAATCAATAAACGGTGTAATCGGTTTTTTGGGAGAAACCAAAGGAGGAGATCCCGTGCCTCTCAGACAATCTGAAGTAAACAGAATGTTGGGCAAGGTAGATGAGCTATCAGTAAAAGAAGATAGCGTGAACATCCCATTCACAATAGGTGAAACCGTGAAAGTTATAGACGGGCCCTTCAACGGCTTCAACGGTACCGTAGAAAAAATAAATGAAGAAAAACGCAAGCTCGAGGTAATGGTGAAAATTTTCGGAAGAAAGACACCTTTAGAATTGAGCTACATGCAAGTAGAAAAAGTTTAATTGTTACGCTTAATAGGTTTTTTCACAGGCTTCCACTTTTGAAATACCACATTTAAAAATTAAAAATGGCAAAAGAAATCAGTAAAGTAGTTAAGTTGCAAGTTCGCGGGGGTGCTGCCAATCCATCACCACCAGTGGGACCTGCGCTTGGTGCTGCCGGTGTTAACATCATGGAGTTCTGTAAGCAATTCAACGCTAGGACCCAGGATAAGGCAGGCAAGGTATTGCCAGTAGCGATCACGGTTTATAAAGACAAGTCTTTTGACTTCGTAATTAAAACCCCACCCGCTGCGGTGCAAATACTTGAAGCTGCAAAAGCTAAAAAAGGCTCCGGTGAACCACACGCAAAAAAAGTAGCCACAATCTCTTGGGAACAAATCAAAATGATCGCGGAAGACAAAATGCCCGATCTCAACGCATTTACAGTAGAGTCCGCCATGAAAATGGTAGCCGGTACTGCCCGTTCCATGGGAGTAAAAGTAAAAGGTGACGCACCTTTTTAATCTGAAAAAACAATCTATAAAATGGCACGATTAACTAAAAAGCAAAAGGAAGCCGCCTCAAAAATAGAGCCCAATAAGGCCTATTCAGTAGCCGAAGCTTCTGCTTTAATAAAAGAAATCACCAACGTAAAGTTTGATGCTTCAGTGGACATCGCGGTGCGCCTTAACGTGGACCCACGTAAAGCGAACCAAATGGTCAGAGGCGTTGTTACACTTCCACACGGAACCGGTAAGGACGTTAAAGTTTTGGCATTGGTAACCCCAGATAAGGAAGCCGAAGCCAAGGAAGCAGGAGCAGACTACGTAGGTCTTGATGAGTACCTCGACAAAATTAAAGGAGGATGGACAGATGTTGACGTAATTGTAACTATGCCAAGCGTTATGGGTAAGTTAGGTCCTTTAGGACGCGTGTTGGGTCCTCGCGGCCTTATGCCAAACCCAAAAACAGGTACCGTTACAATGGACGTTGCTAAAGCAGTTTCTGATGTAAAAGCCGGTAAAATTGACTTTAAGGTTGACAAGACCGGAATTGTACACGCAGCAATCGGGAAAGCATCTTTTGATGCCGAAAAAATTGCTGGAAACGCAAGAGAATTATTATCAACCCTCGTTAAACTGAAGCCACAGGCTGCAAAAGGTGTTTACATAAAGAGTATCTATATGTCAAGCACCATGAGCCCTGGAGTTGAAGTGGACACAAAAAGGTTTACTGAGTAGTAAAAACCGGAAATTATGACAAGAGAAGAAAAATCACAAGTAATTGAAACGTTGACTGCCCAGTTGTCCGATAATGCCAATATCTATTTGGCGGACATTTCAGGCCTTGACGCAGGAAACACAACCAATCTGCGCCGCGCTTGCTTTAAAGCAGGAGTACAGTTGGCAGTTGTTAAGAACACGTTGCTTAAAAAAGCAATGGAGAGTTCAGATAAAGACTTTGGCGAATTAACAGAAATACTTAAAGGAAACACTTCCTTGATGTTTTCTGAAACAGGTAACGCACCTGCCAAAGTAATTAAAGAATTCAGAAGAAAATCTGACAAGCCTTTATTGAAAGGAGCCTTTATCCAGGAATCTATTTACGTAGGTGACGATCAATTGGATAACTTGGTTAACCTTAAATCCAAGGACGAACTTGTTGGAGAAATTATCGGGTTGTTGCAATCGCCTGCCAAAAATGTTATCTCTGCTCTTAAGAGCGGCGGCAACACAATTGCGGGACTTGTAAAAACCTTATCCGAAAAAGAAGGATAAAACACATTTTGCACTAATTAATTTATATAAACACAATTATTTTTAAAAACGATAGAAATGGCAGATTTGAAAGATTTCGCAGAAAAATTAGTTAACCTTACTGTAAAAGAAGTAAATGAGTTAGCTACAATATTAAAAGACGAGTATGGCATTGAGCCTGCTGCCGCAGCTGTTGCTGTTGCCGCTGGTGGTGGTGGCGCTGCTGCAGAAGCCGCTGAAGAGCAATCAGAATTCACCGTAATGTTGAAGGCTGCCGGTGCTTCTAAGCTTGCAGTAGTAAAATTGGTTAAGGAATTAACCGGTGCTGGTCTTAAAGAAGCAAAAGAAATGGTAGACAACGCTCCTTCTCCAATCAAGGAAGGCGTGTCCAAGGACGAAGCTGAAGCTTTGAAAGCTCAATTGGAAGAAGCTGGAGCTGAGGTTGAGCTTAAGTAAGCTTTTACCATCCAAACCCTAAGGTTTAGGTCTTCCGAATTCACTTCGGAAAGGCCTAAACCATTTTGCGTATATAATGGTCAATGCCTTTTTATACGATTTTTTTTCATTTTCATTTTAATTAAAATTCCGTCCATAGATGTCAGCAACGCAAACTGAAAGATTGAATTTTTCCTCTGTAAAAAATAAGCCGGACTATCCCGACTTTTTGGACATTCAGATTAAATCCTTTCAGGATTTTTTCCAGTTGGAAACCAAATCAGAAGAAAGAGGCCAAGAAGGATTGTACAAAACCTTTTTGGAAAACTTCCCGATTACCGATACCCGCAACCAATTCGTTTTAGAGTTTTTAGACTATTTTGTAGATCCACCACGATATTCAATCCAGGAATGTATCGAGCGCGGACTTACCTATAGCGTGCCTCTAAAAGCACGGTTGAAACTATACTGTACAGATGCTGAGCACGAAGATTTTGAAACCATCGTGCAGGATGTTTATTTAGGCACCATCCCATACATGACCCCAAGCGGAACTTTCTGCATCAACGGGGCCGAGCGTGTGGTTGTTTCACAGCTTCACCGTTCGCCAGGGGTTTTCTTTGGCCAGTCGTTCCACGCAAACGGAACCAAACTTTACTCTGCCCGTGTGATTCCTTTCAAAGGTTCATGGATTGAGTTTGCTACAGACATCAATAGCGTAATGTACGCCTACATTGACCGTAAGAAAAAATTGCCCGTAACCACACTTTTCCGTGCCATTGGTTTTGAAAGGGATAAGGATATTCTTGAAATATTTGACCTTGCAGAAGAAGTGAAAGCTTCAAAAACAGGACTTAAAAAATATATTGGCCGTAAACTTGCCGCCCGTGTACTGAAAACATGGCACGAGGATTTTGTGGATGAGGACACTGGCGAGGTAGTTTCAATTGAGCGAAACGAGATTATTTTGGACCGTGATACTATTGTTGAAAAGGAACACATTGATGAAATCCTTGATTCCGGGGCAAAAACAATCTTGTTGCACAAAGAGGATAACCTTTTGGCAGATTACGCCATTATCCACAACACGTTGCAAAAAGACCCTACCAACTCTGAAAAAGAAGCGGTAGAGCATATTTACAGGCAGCTCCGTAACGCCGAACCGCCCGATGAAGAAACAGCCCGTGGCATCATCCACAAACTTTTCTTCAGCGACCAGCGATATAATTTGGGCGAGGTAGGCCGATACAGAATGAACAAAAAACTGGGTCTCGATATCCCAATGGACAAGCAAGTGCTTACCAAGGAAGATATTATTACCATAGTTAAATATCTTATCGAGCTAATCAATTCCAAAGCCGAGATTGATGATATTGACCACCTTTCAAACCGTCGTGTACGTACTGTTGGTGAGCAATTGTCACAACAATTCGGTGTTGGTCTTGCCCGTATGGCGCGCACCATCCGCGAGCGAATGAACGTTCGGGACAATGAGGTGTTTACGCCTATCGATTTGATTAATGCGAAGACACTTTCGTCAGTAATCAATTCATTTTTCGGTACCAACCAGCTTTCACAGTTTATGGACCAAACAAACCCATTGGCTGAGATCACGCACAAGCGCCGTCTTTCGGCACTTGGGCCAGGTGGACTTTCCCGTGAAAGGGCAGGTTTCGAGGTTCGTGACGTTCACTATACACACTACGGAAGGCTTTGCCCAATTGAAACTCCGGAAGGACCAAACATTGGTCTTATTTCCTCACTTGCCGTTTTTGCAAAAGTGAACAATCTTGGTTTCATAGAAACGCCGTACAGAAAGGTTACCGATGGAAAATTGGACTTGAAGAACGAGCCGGTATATCTTTCTGCCGAAGAAGAGGAAGAAAAGCATATTGCCCAGGCAAACATTCCGCTTTCTGATAAGGGTGTAATTGAAACCGATAAGGTTATCGCGCGTATGGAAGGCGACTTCCCGCTGGTGGAACCGACCGTAATAAATTATGCCGATGTTGCTCCAAACCAAATAGCCTCCATTTCCGCATCGTTGATTCCATTTTTGGAGCACGATGATGCCAACCGTGCGCTGATGGGCAGTAACATGATGCGCCAGGCGGTACCTTTGTTGATTGCAGATTCACCAATCGTAGGAACTGGTCTGGAAAGACAAGTTGCTTCCGATAGCCGTGTGTTAATAAATGCAGAAGGAGACGGAGTAGTAGAATATGTTGATGCAAACGAGATCACCATTAAATATGACCGTAGCGAAGAAGAGCGTATGGTGAGTTTTGATAGTGATTCGAAAACATATCAATTAATTAAATTCAGAAAAACAAACCAAAGTACATCCATTAACTTGAAACCTATTGTCCGCAAAGGTGATAGAGTGAAAAAAGGACAGGTACTCTGCCAAGGTTATGCTACCGAAAAAGGAGAACTTGCACTGGGACGAAACATGAAAGTTGCTTTCATGCCGTGGAAAGGTTACAACTTTGAGGATGCAATCGTTATTTCTGAAAAAGTGGTCCGTGAGGATATTTTCACTTCAATCCATATTGATGAATATTCGTTGGAAGTTCGTGATACCAAATTAGGTAACGAGGAATTGACCAACGATATTCCAAACGTTTCGGAAGAAGCTACAAAAGATCTGGATGAATTCGGGATGATAAGAATTGGCGCCGAAGTAAAACCCGGCGATATCCTTATTGGGAAAATTACCCCAAAAGGGGAAAGCGACCCAACGCCTGAGGAAAAACTGCTCCGCGCCATTTTTGGAGATAAAGCGGGTGATGTAAAGGATGCTTCGCTTAAAGCTTCGCCATCGTTGAACGGTGTGGTGATAGACAAGAAATTGTTTGCCCGTGCCGTAAAAGATAAGCGCAAACGTGCAAAGGATAAAGAAGATATCACCGAACTTGAGGCAAAATACGAAGCAAAATTCATTGCGCTCCAAGATATTTTGGTTGAAAAACTATTTGCAATTGTTGGCGGAAAAACCGCACAGGGCATAAACAATGACCTTGGCGAAGTAATTTTCCCAAAAGGCAAAAAGTTTACCTTAAAAATGCTTCACGCAGTTGATGATTACACCCACCTAACTGGCGGGGTTTGGACTACTGATGAAGAAACCAATGTTTTGGTTGCAGATTTGATGCACAACTATAAAATTAAGGAAAACGACCTTCAAGGTAACTTGCGTCGTGAGAAGTTTACAATCTCCGTTGGGGATGAGCTTCCTTCCGGAATTTTGAAACTTGCAAAAGTTTACATCGCTAAAAAGCGTAAACTGAAAGTAGGGGACAAAATGGCGGGACGTCACGGAAACAAAGGTATTGTTGCGCGTATTGTTCGTGAGGAAGATATGCCTTTCCTTGAAGACGGAACTCCTGTTGATATTGTGTTGAACCCACTTGGTGTACCATCACGTATGAACATTGGACAAATTTATGAAACGGTTCTTGGATGGGCTGGACAAAAATTAGGTCGCAAATATGCAACCCCAATTTTTGACGGTGCAACCATAGACCAGATCAATGAATTGACCGATGAAGCTGGAATTCCAAGATTCGGGCACACCTATCTATTTGATGGTGGAACCGGAAAGCGTTTTGACCAACCTGCAACCGTAGGGATAATCTATATGCTGAAACTGGGCCACATGGTGGATGACAAAATGCACGCGCGTTCCATCGGGCCGTACTCACTTATTACGCAACAGCCGCTTGGTGGTAAAGCACAATTTGGTGGCCAGCGTTTTGGGGAAATGGAAGTTTGGGCACTCGAGGCATACGGTGCATCCAGCACACTTAGAGAAATATTGACTGTTAAATCTGATGATGTTATTGGAAGGGCAAAAACCTACGAGGCAATCGTAAAAGGTGAAACCATGCCAGAACCAGGATTACCGGAATCCTTCAACGTACTTATGCACGAATTGAAAGGATTGGGTCTTGACATTAGATTAGAAGAATAAGAAACTCCCTCGCTTCGGCGGGGGAATCTCTCGATTCTTTCAGAAATCATTTTAATTGATTTCAATAACAACAACAAAGTTTATTTAAATTATGATGAACAGAAATAAAGAGAACACAGTACAGAAATTCGACAAGATTTCTATTGGTTTGGCTTCCCCTGAATCCATTTTGGCGGAATCACGCGGCGAAGTTTTAAAGCCCGAAACAATCAACTACCGTACGCACAAGCCAGAGCGTGACGGTCTTTTCTGTGAGCGCATTTTCGGCCCCGTAAAGGATTACGAATGTGCCTGTGGTAAATATAAGAGAATCCGCTACAAAGGCATCGTTTGCGACCGTTGTGGCGTGGAAGTAACGGAGAAAAAAGTACGCCGCGACCGCGTGGGGCATATCAATTTGGTAGTTCCCGTGGCGCATATTTGGTACTTCAGAAGCCTTCCGAACAAAATTGGTTACCTACTTGGGTTGCCTTCCAAGAAATTGGATATGATTATTTACTACGAACGTTACGTAGTAATCCAACCAGGTATTGCAAAATACGAAGGCGGTGAAAACGTTAAGAAATTAGACTTCCTTACCGAAGAAGAATATCTTGCAATTCTTGACACACTTCCACAAGAAAATCAATATTTGGAAGAAAACGATCCAAACAAATTCATCGCAAAAATGGGAGCGGAGTGCTTGATCGATCTTTTACAACGGATTGATTTGGACACACTATCATACAACCTTCGCCATAAAGCAAACAACGAAACTTCAAAACAACGTAAAACCGAAGCGTTAAAACGTCTTCAAGTTGTGGAAGCACTTCGTGATGCAAACAAAAACCGCGAAAACAAAGCCGAATGGATGATTATGAAAGTAATCCCTGTAATTCCGCCAGAATTGCGCCCATTGGTACCGCTTGATGGTGGCCGTTTCGCGACATCGGATTTGAACGATCTGTACCGAAGAGTAATCATCCGCAACAACCGTTTAAAGCGATTGATGGAAATTAAAGCTCCGGAAGTAATTCTTCGAAACGAAAAACGAATGCTTCAGGAATCGGTAGATTCATTGTTTGACAACACGCGTAAATCTTCCGCAGTAAAAACTGACAGCAACCGTCCGTTGAAATCCCTTTCAGATTCATTGAAAGGAAAACAGGGCCGTTTCCGTCAAAACTTGCTTGGAAAGCGTGTGGATTATTCCGCCCGTTCGGTAATCGTCGTTGGGCCGGAATTGAAATTGTTCGAATGCGGTCTTCCAAAAGATATGGCCGCCGAACTTTACAAACCGTTCGTAATCCGTAAATTGATTGAGCGCGGGATTGTAAAGACAGTAAAATCTGCAAAGAAAATTATAGATAAAAAAGAGCCCGTAGTTTGGGATATTCTTGAAAATGTATTGAAAGGTCACCCAGTTATGCTTAACCGGGCCCCAACTTTGCACAGATTGGGTATTCAAGCGTTCCAGCCAAAGTTGATTGAAGGAAAAGCAATCCAATTGCACCCGTTGGTATGTACCGCATTCAACGCCGATTTTGATGGTGACCAAATGGCGGTGCACCTTCCACTTGGGCCAGAGGCAATTTTGGAATGCCAGCTTTTGATGCTTGCTTCACATAACATTTTGAACCCTGCAAACGGTTCGCCCGTTGCGGTTCCTTCACAGGATATGGTTTTGGGTCTGTATTATATGACCAAACTTAGAAAAACCATGGGCGATGTTGTTGTGAAAGGAGAAGGACTAACCTTTTATTCTGCCGAAGAAGCCATTATTGCCTACAACGAAGGGCAGGTAGATTTGAACGCCGAGATAAAAATTAGAACAAAGGATTTCAATGCAAATGGTGAATTGGCAACCCAAATTATCACCACAACTTTGGGCCGAGTTATCTTTAACGAAAAAGTTCCCGCGGAAGCAGGTTTTATCAATGAAGTATTGACCAAAAAATCACTTCGTGATATTATTGGAAAAATTCTAAAAGTAACCGATGTGCCCACTACATCAGCATTCCTTGATGAAATTAAAGGGCTCGGTTATAAATTCGCTTTTGAAGGGGGATTGTCTTTCAGCCTTGGTGATATTATCATTCCGGCAGAGAAAAAGACATTGATAGAAAGCGCCAACGAGCAGGTTGATGGCATTATCAACAGCTATAACATGGGGCTTATCACCAACAACGAACGCTACAACCAAGTAATTGATATCTGGACCGCGACCAACGCTGAGCTAACGGAACTTTCTATGAAACGAATCCGCGAGGACCAGCAAGGTTTCAACTCCGTTTATATGATGCTTGACTCAGGCGCGAGGGGTTCCAAGGAACAGATCCGTCAGCTTACGGGTATGCGTGGATTGATGGCGAAACCGAAGAAATCAAACTCCGGCGGTGGCGAGATTATCGAGAACCCAATTCTTTCCAACTTTAAGGAAGGACTTTCAATTCTTGAATACTTTATCTCCACCCACGGTGCCCGAAAAGGTCTGGCGGATACCGCTCTTAAAACGGCCGATGCGGGTTACTTGACACGTCGTTTGGTAGATGTTTCACAGGATGTTATAATCAACATTGAAGATTGTTACACCCTGCGCGGAATTGAAGTTTCTGCCTTAAAGAAAAACGAGGAAGTTGTTGAAACACTTCGCGATAGAATTGTTGGCCGAACTGCGCTAAACGATGTAATCAACCCATTGACCAAAGAAATGCTGGTTGCCTCGGGCGATCATATTACCGAAGAAATAGCCGATGCCATAGCCGCGTCTCCCATAGAAAAAGTAGAAGTTCGTTCCGCTCTTACCTGTGAGGCAAAACAAGGAATCTGCTCGCAATGCTACGGCCGCAACCTTGCCACCAATAAAATGGTGCAGCGTGGGGAAGCAGTGGGCGTTGTTGCTGCACAATCCATCGGCGAGCCCGGTACGCAGCTTACCCTTCGTACCTTCCACGTGGGTGGTATTGCGGGTAACATTTCAGAAGAAAATAAACTCACCGTTAGATTTGACGGAAAGGCGGACATTGAAGACCTTAAAACAGTAAAAGGTGAGGACAGTCAGGGAAGAACGGTAGATATCGTTATTTCCCGTACCTCAGAATTGAAACTCGTTGATAAGAAAACCGGAATAACCCTAAGCACCAACAACATTCCATACGGTTCCACCCTTTATGTGAAGGATGGCGACAGCCTCAATGCGGGTGATGTAGTTTGTTCTTGGGATCCCTATAACGGAGTTATTATTTCGGAATTTGCCGGAAAAATTAAGTACGAAAACATTGTTCAAGGTATCACCTATCAGGTTGAAATTGATGAACAAACCGGTTTCCAGGAAAAGGTTATTTCTGAATCAAGAGATAAAAAGCGCATCCCGACCCTACAGATTTTAGGGAAGAAGGATGAGGTGATCAGAAGCTATAACCTGCCTGTTGGCGCCCACTTGATGGTGGACGATGGCGACAAAATAAAGATTGGTAAAGTATTGGTGAAAATTCCACGTAAATCTGCAAAAGCGGGTGACATTACGGGAGGTCTTCCACGGGTTACCGAACTTTTTGAAGCACGAAACCCATCAAACCCAGCGGTAGTCAGTGAGATTGACGGAGTAATTTCCTTTGGAAAAATTAAACGTGGAAATCGCGAGATCATCGTTGAGTCCAAACTGGGCGAAGTGAAAAAGTATTTGGTGAAACTTTCAAACCAAATTCTGGTTCAGGAAAACGATTATGTTCGTGCCGGTATGCCCCTTTCCGATGGTTCAATAACTCCGGAAGATATCCTTCGCATTAAAGGCCCATCAGCAGTACAGCAATATCTTGTGAACGAAGTTCAGGAGGTTTACCGTCTTCAAGGGGTAAAGATCAACGACAAGCACTTTGAAGTGGTTGTACGGCAGATGATGCGCAAGGTTCAGATACAGGATCCGGGAGATACTACTTTCCTTGAAGATCAACTGGCACATAAAGATGATTTCATCGAGGAAAATGATAAAATCTTCGGAATGAAGGTAGTTACCAATGCCGGGGATTCTGAAAACTTGAAAGAAGGTCAGATCCTTTCGCCGCGGACACTTCGTGATGAAAATTCATTGCTGAGAAGAAACGATAAAGTATTGGCCGAGGCCCGTGATGTGGTTCCAGCTACGGCTACACCGGTACTTCAGGGTATCACAAGGGCATCGTTGCAGACCAAATCATTCATCTCTGCGGCTTCCTTCCAGGAAACTACCAAAGTATTGAACGAAGCTGCAGTAGCCGGTAAAGTTGATAGTCTGGAAGGCTTGAAAGAGAACGTAATTGTAGGACATAAAATACCAGCCGGAACCGGTATGCGTAGGTATGACACAATAATTGTGGGCTCCAAACAAGAGCTTGAGGAAATGAACCGCGTAAAGCAGGAAGTAAATTATAACTAAAAGGTCATTTTGGCTCCGCTCAATGACCGTTGTCTGAGCGGAGCCGAAGACTTTTCTGTCAGAGGAAATCTAAAATCTAAAATCTAATATCTAAAATCTTACAATGGCAGATCAAAAAAAGGAACAGCCCAAACAGGGACAGATAAACATTGAACTGGATGAAGCCGTTGCGCAGGGCGTTTACAGCAACCTGGCAATAATAAACCATTCGGTTTCTGAATTTGTCGTTGATTTTGTGACCATAATGCCCGGAATTCCGAAAAGCAAGGTAAAGTCACGAATAATCCTGACGCCCCAACATGCCAAAAGGTTTTTAAAGGCATTGGGAGATAACGTAAAACGATTTGAAAACTCCCATGGAGAAATAAAGGATTATGAGCAGCCGCCCATTCCCTTAAACTTCGGCCCAACGGGCGAAGCATAATAAAAAAATCCAACTTTTCGGTTGGATTTTTTTATTAGTTATTGGTTATTAGTTATTGGTTATTTTTTGCCTACAGCCTACAGCCTACAGCCCTTTATTTAGCTTTTTCAAACTCGCTTACAAAGTGAAGTTTCACATTCGGATATTTTGATTGCGTCATTTGCAGTGTGAATGCTGAATCTGCAAAGAACACCAGTTGGCCGCGTTTGTCCTTCGCCAAAAACTTTGCCTTCACTCTTTTAAAGTCAGCAAATTCTTCACTTTTTGGGTCTTTCGCGTCCACCCAGCAGGCTTTGTGGACGTTCAGGTTTTCATAGCTGCAGGTTGCTCCGTATTCGTGTTCCAATCTGTATTGTATCACTTCAAACTGAAGCGCGCCCACGGTACCAATAACTTTTCGGTTGTTCAATTCCAGCGTAAAAAGCTGTGCTACGCCTTCATCCATCAATTGGTCTATGCCTTTTTCAAGCTGTTTGCTTTTCATAGGGTCGGCATTGTTAATGTATTTAAAAAATTCTGGAGAGAAGCTGGGTATGCCTTTGTAGTGTAATTCTTCGCCTTCGGTAAGCGTATCACCAATCTTAAAGTTACCTGTATCGTGGAGCCCAACAATATCGCCGGGATAGGAAACATCAACAATTTGTTTTTTTTCAGCAAAGAATGCATTCGGGCTGCTGAACTTCAGTTTCTTTTTGTGGCGCACGTGTAGATAGGGAACATTTCTTTCAAACGTTCCCGAAACGATTTTCACGAACGCCAAGCGGTCGCGGTGCTTTGGGTCCATATTTGCGTGAATCTTGAATACGAAACCGGTGAATTCCTTTTCATCTGGTTTTACCAAGCGGGTGTCGCTTTCCTTTGGCCGTGGGGTAGGGGCTATTTCAACGAAACAGTCCAACAATTCGCGAACTCCGAAGTTATTCAATGCAGAACCAAAAAATACAGGTTGCAGTTTTCCTTCCAAATATTCCCCACGGTCAAAATCGGGGTACACTTCATACACCAACTCGAGCTCTTCCCGAAGGGTTTTTGCAGCTTTAGCGCCAATTAATTTTTCCAATTCCGGATCGCTTACATCTTCTATTTCAATGGTTTCCTCAATATTCTTTCTGCTGTCACCGCTAAAGAGGTTTACGTTCTTTTCCCATACATTATATATTCCCTTAAAATCATAACCCATCCCGATTGGGAAACTTAAGGGCGTGACGCGCAGGTGCAGTTTTTGTTCAATTTCATCGAGCAGTTCAAAGGCATCCTTCCCTTCACGGTCCATTTTATTGATAAAAACGATCATGGGGATGTTTCGCATCCGGCAGACTTCAACCAGTTTTTCTGTTTGTTCCTCCACACCTTTTGCTACGTCAATTACAACAATTACACTGTCAACCGCGGTTAATGTTCTGAATGTATCTTCGGCAAAATCCTTATGGCCCGGGGTGTCGAGGATGTTGATTTTTATGCCTTCATATTCAAAAGCCAAGACGGAAGTTGCAACTGAAATGCCACGCTGGCGCTCTATTTCCATAAAGTCGCTCGTTGCACCTTTTTTGATTTTGTTGTTTTTCACCGCTCCGGCTTCCTGAATGGCACCGCCAAAGAGGAGTAGTTTCTCTGTTAGGGTTGTTTTACCGGCATCTGGATGGCTGATAATTCCAAAGGTTCTTCGGCGCTGGATTTCTTTTGATAGGGACATTTTATTGAAAAATTTGGCAGCAAAGATAAAGGTTGTTGAGGTAGTTTTGGCCCAATGGTCACTATAAAATTTAATGGTTTTAAAGTTAATGCCCTACATAGGGGAAGTGAATTTTGGAACAGGTTTTTCCTTAGGGCCGGTCTTTACAAAAGAAGAGGTCCTGTTCGTTGGAATGTGTGGCCGTTTTGTAATAAATGGGGAATGGATTTTTGTTGTCTCATATTTTTTTCTTACCCCATGTGCCTTCAAAAGCCTTATATTCAGCTAATATACGTACTAACACGTATATGTTTTTCCTACAAAAAATCAACCCTTTCTATTTGATTTTGGTTGTTTAGCGAGTATTTTTTACAGTTCAACTAATACTTCTTTGTTGGTATAATCTTCACACATTTATCACTGTATATTTGGTTCGGAATTTAACCAAAAAACTGTAGGATTCTGTTTGTATTTTAAATGGGGTACAAAATTTCTAATAAGATTAGTTATGAAGATTAAAAACTTAAAATTGAAAGAGGGTAATCGTTTTATTTCGCCCAGCAATGTGGTGAGTATGTTGATGATTATGGTTTTGTTTATACTTTTTAGTGATTATGCCTATGGCCAAAACGTGATCCATGTTTCGGCACTAAATGGTTCTTCCATGAAGAACAATGGGGAGTTTGATTTTGAGAGAGCGAAGTCCTTGATTTACAAACGGAATTCCGCTGCATATTTTCAAGACGGGCAGACCAAGTATTATGGAGAGACCCAGCCCGTTATGCTTTTCGTAGATATGAACCAGCTTCAAGCTATATCCGGCCAGTTGGACAAGCTATCAAGAGTGGAAATGGTGAAAATTAATCTGAATGGAGGAAATGTTAGATCCATAAATAAAAATGTCCTCTATGAGCTTCCACTGCTAAAATATGTGTATTTGGTTTGTGACCGATGTGTGGAATCTGAAATGACAAACTTTTTGCCCCCTCAGGATGGCGAGATAAGAAATATCCTGGTTATATACAATTCAGAAATTAAAGAATAATTCCGATAATTTGAAAATTTAAGAGGATGAAAGAAAAATACTTCACTACGATAAAAAGCCATTGCCTATTCTCAATAGGTTTGGTGTTGTTGCTATTTTTAGGAAATACCATAACAGCAAATGCTCAAATTAGGAAGAACTTCACTCAACGAACTTCCCAGCATACGCCAGGCAAAACGATATATAACATAAAAGGGGATTTTACCCTGATGGGAAATTCCAATATGACCCTTCAGAACTATACCGATGGCGGAAGCAACAGTAACAATGTCATGATTTATTCTGATGTGGATAGTGACTCCAATACCTGGAATTCCTCTACGGCTGAATTGAAGCTATCTTTGGAAAATGGTGCAGACCCCACTTGTTCCAATATAATATACGCAGGACTTTATTGGACCGGTAGGGCACACAACGACGGTAACAGTCCAATGACCTTTGATGTTACAAAGGATGTTCCCCAGACCATAAATGTGAATGAATTTCAGAATTTGAAGCACGGTGAGGACATCAATTATTCGGGTTATGATCTGGAAGTTTCCCGAGAAGGGGGTAGCAATAATCGCTATCCATTTTTTGATATCCGGTTCGGTTCAAGTTCTTCCAGTCGATATAGATTTGCTTATACCAACAATAGCGGAAGCAATAGGGTTACACTGAGAATAGGAGGTGGCTCCACTAACGATGTTCCGGCCACCTTTTCAACTTCAGGCAACATTGAGACCGCTGTTTTTGATACCCCTGTTGTTATAAACGATGGGGGATTGATCATTACCATTAATTCCTTAAAAAGGGATGTTAGAGTAAATGAAAGCGAGAGCAACTACCGAAACACTTCCGAAGTAAATTTACATTTGGGCGGAACTTATACCAGTAATGTAAGTGTCACCAAAACCTTCAACAAGCGTGAAGTGTTGATAAAAGGCCCAACCTCGGCCACATACACTCCGGTTCCTGCAAACGTAAATGATATTTATTATCCCAACAATGCCGATGGAAATATGTACTCGGCTTATGCTGAGGTAACCGACTATGTAAAACTGAATGGAATAGGAAGCTATACCGTTGCCGACATCGCCTTGGTTGAAGGAAATGGTTCTAGTACCGGATTTTATGGTGGCTGGGCCATGATCGTAGTTTATGAAAACTCCAAAATGTCAAGAAGGGATGTAACCATTTTTGATGGCCACGCCTATGTTCAAGGGAATACATCCACTAGCTTTGAATTACCTGTTTCTGGATTTAACGCAGTACAAAACGGCCCAGTAAATGTAAAACTGGGAATGGTTGCAGGAGAAGGAGATCGGAGCATTTCCGGAGATTATTTCCAAATGTGGGACCAGAACTTAAACCAGTTCGTAAGCTTAAGCCATGGAGGCAATAGCACAGGCAACTTTTTTAATTCGTCTGTTTTTACAGGAGGGAACACCAGAAATCCAAATTTGCTCAACAATACAGGACTTGACATTAGCATGTTCGATCTGGACAATGCAAGTAAAAACTTTATAACCAACAGCCAAACCAGTACAAAGTTTAGGTATGGAAGTACACAAGATACCTACATAATCCCCATGATTGCAATGGCGATTGATGCATATATCCCTGAGCCTGAAGGTATGGATCAGGTTGTAACCATCAATGGGGTGCCTATTGGATCTAACCCGGTCATTGAACCCGGGCAGGAGATGGAAATAACTGTCGATATTCGAAATAGGGGCGATGAAAATATTGATAATACCGTAGTTAAAGTACCGATTCCTTTTGGTTCTAATTTTGTTAGTGTATCCGGTCAATTTTTTGAAGGGTTGTCTGGCCCCCAACCTTATTTTGACCCAAATGTCGGCGCCAGTGGTAGCATTTTATGGAATGTAGGAACCCTGCCCGTTTTAAGTGGAACCCCATTACTTGCAAAATTGACCTATAAGCTTAAGGCCACAACCGATTGTTTGATATTGAGCACCGCTTCTTGTGCAATAAGTATTCCTATAACTGGTGTAATCAGTGGTATCGGTGCCACTTCCCAAATTCCGGTTATAGATTTTCCATTTATTCAAGGTTATGAAACCAATGGAAGTTGTGAAGGAGAACCAATTTCTGACCCGATTATGGTTGAAATGGACTCAGATGAATATGTACAAAACAATTGTGGCGGTGTGGATCCGGTTCAAATCTTTACATTCTGCAACATTCCAGGTTCAACGATTCCATTTACCGATATTAGTGGATTTTTTCCTTCCGGATCTCGATTTTACAACGAATTTCCAGTAACACCATCTTCAATTGAATATACAATTGCCTCAGGTTTTCCAGCAACAGTAGGGGTAACAACCTATTATGCAGTACCGCCAAACTCCACCACTTGTAACTTTCAGTTTAAAATTGAGATAACCGAAATCAACACTGTACCCACAGCACAGGATATCGATTATTGTTTGGGAGAAACTCCGGTTCCACTTGTAGCTACACCAAGTTCTCCCGGCCTTAACCTATATTTTTATACAGTACCCACAGGCGGCACTGCCCAATCTAGTATAACACCGGTTACTTCAACTGCTGGCATCTTTACTTTTTATGTAGCTGAAGGCGTGTCTCCACAATGTATTGGAGATAGAATCCCTATTGTTGTAACTGTATATGAATTACCAACAGCGCCAGTTTCTTCAGGCGATATCATAGAGTGTGCTGCTGATCCAATACAAACACTTAATGCCAATGATGCCATAACACTGGTTTCTGGCGAAAGTATCATTTGGTATGAAACCAATTCGGGTGGTACGCCAGTAGGATCACCAACTTGGAATACTATTGGAAGTAAGACATATTATGCCGAAACTATAAATGATACTACAGGTTGTATAAGTGCAACGCGCACTCCAGTAGAATTAACAATAATTGATTCACCAATAGTTGACGCTCCAGCGGACGTTACCGCCTGCGACAGCTATACGTTGCCAGCGCTTACCAACGGGAACTATTTCACCGGCAGCG
>JBEBRF010000042.1:0-18762 GCA_040394975.1 Aequorivita soesokkakensis | reverse complement strand
CAAGTGGAAGCATTGAAAAGCACAATTCGTTTTGTTGCCGATGGTTGTGGCAGGTACGGCTATTTTTCCGCACACGCGGCAAGCTCTATGGCAGCGGCGGTTTTCTTGGGATTGAGCCTTCAAAAATGGTATAAATATTTACCGTTTTTATTGCTGATTTGGGCCGTGATTACCGGTTACAGCAGAATTTACTTGGGCGTTCATTATCCGTTGGATGTAATTTCAGGAATGGCTTTTGGCGGATTGATTGGCTGGCTTTTCTATCTTTTGCAGAAATGGGGGCAGCGCAAATTTAATACTGCATAGAAACCTCACAGGTTTTTGAAACCTGTGAGGTTTGGAGTTTTCTATTTTTTCGTCACAATAAACAAATCCCGATACAATCTGTCCTTATGCGTTCGGCTGTCCTTTCCTTTTGGGTTCATATCATATCGGGCCACAAATTCCCTTTCAAAAGCTGAAAATGCTTCATCAAAATTTCCGTGGTTATTTTCAGAAACCATTACGCCAAATTTATTTTCCTCAGGAATAGCAACTTTTTCGCCTTCTTTTAAAATCTTCATTTTATCGCCGTAATCCCAAATAAGCTCGGGCGTCATATCTGAAAATTCGTAGATTTTTATATTTTCCTTTTCTTCCAAAAGTTTCAATTCGGAAAAAGGTTTGTATTCGGGATTATTGGTAATTGCAGTGCTTAACGGCAGTCCGAACCAAATCACGGCCACAATAAACGCGATGGTTAAATAGAAAACGGTTGCAATATTTCTTCGGAAAAGATTTCGGAACATAAAAATCCCGATACTAACGAGGGCGATGGAAAGTAGCACAAACCAAAGCCAATTTCCATCGAGACCGTCTTTCAGAAAAATATAGCCGCCAATTGGAAAGGCAATTCCTATAAAAGCAATCAACCCAAAGTTGAAATACACGGGAATGGTTTCCTTTTTATCCTTCAATTCCTTGAATCTTCGGAAAAGATATTCAATATAAAACCCCGTATTCAGAGCCATCGGGATTAAAACTGGTAAAAGATAGCGCGATTTTTTCTCTGGAATCAACGAAAGCAAAACCACTGAAACCACCGTCCAAAGAAAAGTAAACCGATACGCTTTTTTATTGAAAACCCTATTTTTTAAATACGGATACAGCAAAGCGATAAACGCCGGAATGGTCCAAACGCCGCTCTGCGTAAAGAAACTCCAATAATAATAAAACGGTTTTGTTTCGTAACTGATCCAATTGGTGGTTTCCTTTTTGGTGATTTCTGCCGCGGCCGGATCAAAAGTGATTGTGTACCAATGCCACCAACCCGAAACAATTGCGGAAACAATTAAAAAGGCTAAAAGTGGAAGCCATTTTGACTTAAAATTTTTGTATTTGTAAACAATTCCGAATGCAATCAAAAAGGGCAGGAGCAGGGCATAAAGTGAAACCGGGCCTTTGCTCAAAAACGAACAACCGAAGAAAAGTGCGGCCAAAATTGCATTTCGGTATTTGTGCTTTTCTTCCGTGAAAAACAGATACAAAAGATAGATGCACACAACCATAAACCCGTGGGTGTAAATATCCCACTGCCCATCGCGGGCGGAGGCAACGATATAAAAAGAAGTTGCCATCACCAAGGCGCTGATGAACGCGTATAACTTTTCGGAAGTGATTTTTATGGCAAGCTTATAGGAAAAAAGAACCAAAACCAAGGCCATAATCGCCGCCGGAAGCCGAAGTGCCCAAACATTTTTAATCTCGAAAATTGCCGCTGAAAATGCCGTTAACCACGTGGGGAGCGGTGGTTTTTGGTAGCGCGGTTCGCCGTTGATTGTGGTTAAAAGCCAATTGCCGTCCGTTAACATTTCGCGGGCGGTGATGAAGTTTCTCGCTTCCATAATATTTACGGGCAACGAGTTTAAATTCACAAAGAAAATAGCCGCGCAGGTTAATAAAAGAAGCAATAAATAATTTTTTTCAACTTTCATAGCGCAGTTGTTTTTTCCAAATAAAAATATTCCGGACGTAAATTATCAAACCAGCAATATGGCCCACAAAAAGAACCGGATCCTTTCTGAAAATGGCATAGGTTAAAATAAGTGCCGCCCCCAAAACACTCAATCCCCAAAAACCTACCGGAAGTTGCGAGGTTTTTGTCTTTTCCGAAACAAACCATTGGTACACAAAACGAAATGTAAATATTATTTGCGAAAAAATGCCCAGCAATAAAAGCCAGAGAGGAATAGCTTCATTGTTGAATAATTGATCAATGTCGTATTGGCCATTGTTGTATGCATAAATAACCACGAAAATAGGAAAAGCATACAAAAAAAATTGGAACACTTTTGGCGATTTCTGCCATTCGCCCTGCAATTGTAAATTGCGGATATAAATGTAATACGTCAATGCCTGCCCCAACATAATTGCGAAATCATCCCGCAAATGGCCATAAACAAAAAGCAAAAAGGATGCGAATAAACTCAGTTTCCAAAAGACGGACGGAGTGATGATGCGTTTGCTTTTTTCGGAAAGGATCCACTGAACAATGAGCCTGCCGCTGAAAAGTATTTGTGCCAAAAAGCCAATGCCGTACACAATCCAATTGCTCATCCCTTGCTTTTAATTTCGTAATTGATGTATTTTTTCTTCATCCAAAGGTAAGCGAAGCAGTCCATTAACGGGCCGAACAATCTGTTCCAAAGGCCAAACTTTGCGGTGCCCGCAATACGCGGAAAATGACGAATGGGAACCTGCAATATTTTTCCGTTCTGTAAAAGAACCATTGCTGGCAAAAACCTGTGAAGTCCTTTAAACATTGGAATACGCTTGGCATAATCGGTTTTTATAACTTTCAACGGGCAGCCTGTGTCGTCCATGCCATCGTGCGTAAAAGCGCGGCGGATGCCGTTTGCGATTTTCGAAGACATATTTTTTACGAATTTATCCTTTCTGTCGGCGCGCACGCCCGTAACCAAATCATATTCGCCAATATGCGCGAGCAATAAGTTGAAATCTTCGGGCGCGGTTTGCAGGTCGCTGTCAATATAGCCCAACAACGGAGTTTCCACCGCATCAAATCCCGCTTTTATGGCGGCGCTCAAACCTCGATTTTCTTTGAAGGAAATAAAATGAAACGCTTCATTTCGGTTGCAAATTTCTTCAATAAGGCTTTGGCTTTTGTCTTTTGAACCATCGTTCACAAAGAGAATGGACGTGCTTTTTGAAGCAATTTTTGTGTATGCCAGCAGTTCGTTTTCAACCCGTTGCAGGTTTTCTTCTTCGTTGTAAACGGGTACAATAATAGTGAATTCGACCATTTTGGGTTTTGAAAGCTTTCTGCAAAAGTATTTCTTTTTTGAAGAATACAGCGGAACGTTAAAAAATGATGTTATTTTGTGGTGAAATCGAAAACGAAAACGAAATCGAAATCGAAATCGAAAATGAAAATGAAATCGAAAACGAAATTGAAAACTGAATCTAAAATGAACTGGTAGTTCAAACGAAGAATAAATGAAAATACTTGTTACGGGAGCTGCCGGTTTTATAGGGTCGCACACTGCGGAAAAACTTTCCGAAATGGGACACGATGTTATTGGGCTCGATAATTTTTCGGCCTATTATGCTGTTTCTCTTAAGAAATTAAATGAAAAGGAACTTTTAAAAAGGAATATTGAAATTCTGAAAATGGATTTGCGGACCGATGTTTTAGCAGAAAACCTTCCGAATGATTTCGATTCTATTTTCCACTTTGCCGCCCATCCCGGAATTTCCGATGCTTCCACTTTTGAGGATTATTTCAGCAACAATATTTTGGCGACCCAGCGTTTGCTTGAATATGCTGAAAACCTTCCGAAGAAACCATTTTTTGTGAATATTGCCACTTCGTCAATTTACGGTCTGGAAGCTACTTTTCCCGAAAGCATTCCGCCGAAACCGGCCTCGTGGTACGGGGTTACAAAACTTGCCGCCGAACAATTGGTTTTGGCGAAATGCCGCGAAAACAAATTGAAGGGCACTTCGCTGCGGTTGTTTTCGGTGTACGGTCCGCGGGAACGGCCGGACAAACTTTATACGCGATTGATAGATTGCGGATTGAACAACAAAGTTTTTCCACTTTTTGAAGGCAGCCAAAAGCATTTGCGGAGCTTTACCTATGTGCAGGATATTGTTGACGGAATTGTGAGCGTAATTGGGAATGAAAAAATATGCAACGGCGAAATCTTCAATTTGGGTACTGAGATTGAAAGCACAACGGCCGAGGGCATTGAAATTGTTGAGGAAATTCTTCGGAAAAAAATTAAAAAGGAAATAAAACCAAGACGGGCGGGTGACCAATCGCGAACCAAAGCGAACATTGACAAAGCCAGAAAATTATTGGGCTACAATCCGCAGACTGGTTTAACGCAAGGTTTGGAGACGCAGGTGGAGTGGTTTCGGAAGAATTTTTAACGGGGAAATTATTTCAAATTTAAAATTATTTCCGCAGCTTCAAAGGGTGTTGTTCGGTTTTCATCCAAAGCTTTCAACTGTTTTTCGAGTTCTTTTTTCACGGAATTATTTGCGTAAAAATCACTTTTCAACCTGCTTTCAATAGTCTGCATCAACCAAAATTTGTTCTGCTCCTTTCTTTTATGCTGAAAATAGCCGTTGCCTTTTACGGTTTCGAAATAGTTTGAAATCAATTCCCAAATTTCAGAAATGCCTTCATTTTTGATTGCGCTGCACAGCATCGTTTTCGGGGTCCACCCGCTTTTCCTTTCGGGAAAAAGATGCATCGCCCTGTTGAATTCTGTTTTGGCGAGTTTTGCGGCTTTTATATTTTCGCCATCGGCCTTGTTTATAATTATAGCATCTGCCATTTCCATAATGCCTCGTTTTATTCCCTGCAGTTCGTCGCCCGCGCCGGCAAGTTTCAGCAATAAAAAGAAATCGGTCAGGGAATGAACGGTGGTTTCGCTTTGGCCCACGCCCACGGTCTCAATGAGAACAACATCAAAACCAGCTGCTTCACAAAGAATTATGGCTTCGCGGGTTTTTCGGGCCACCCCGCCCAAGGTATCGCCACTGGCCGAGGGGCGGATAAAGGCGTTCTCTTCCTTTACCAAATTTTCCATACGGGTTTTGTCGCCCAAAATGCTTCCTTTGCTGATGCTGCTGCTGGGATCTACGGTTAAAACCGCAACTTTTTTTCCTTCGGAAATCAATAGTTTCCCAAAACTTTCAATAAAGGTACTTTTGCCAACCCCGGGAACTCCGGTAATCCCAATTCGGATTGAATTGTTTGCATGCGGAAGGCATTTCCCAATAATTTCCCTTGCCTTTTGTTGGTGTTTTGGCGCCGTACTTTCAATAATGGTAATGGCTTGGCTTAACGCGGTTTGATTGTGGTTCAGGATTTCTGCAACCAGTTCTTGGGCGGATTGCGTTTTCTTTTTAAGGTTTTTAAAGTGTTTTACAACTTCAGGATTTAGGGTTTCCGGTTTCAGGACCCCTTGTTTTTCGCGTAAAGCACTTGTATTTTTTTTGGTTGCTGCCACAGCGTGAATTTAGGACAATTTTATGAATTTGTACTTTTAATAATGGGTTTAAGGCAGTATCTTGAAATTCAATAATTTCTAAATCCAGAAAAAATGAAAACATTATATGAAGCCGCAGCCACGGCGGTTGGCGGTAGAAAAGGTCACGTTTCCACCGAAGACGGGAAAATTGATTTGGAACTTTCAGTGCCCAAAGGCCTTGGCGGCGATGGCGGCAAGGGTACAAATCCCGAACAATTGTTTGGCAGCGCTTATGCGGCCTGTTTTGGGAGTGCAATTCAACTTATTGCCGAAAGCAAAAAAATAGAATTGGGCGATGATATGAGCGTAACGGCAAACATTGAAATAGGAAAAACGAAGGATGGCGACCTACAGTTAAGGGCGGTCCTGGATTGTTACCTGCCTGGAATTGATGTAAAAACCGGTGAGGATTTGGTGAACAAGGCCCACGAAGTTTGCCCATATTCCAGAGCTACGCGCGATAATATTACCGTCACCCTGAATTTACTTTTGGACGAATAGTTGCCAATCGTATGAACATAAAAAAAAGCCCCAGATTTTGGGGCTTTTCTTTACATTGCTTTTAGGTTTATCACTTTCCCTTTTTCATCGTCTTTTTTTTGAGGATCCTTCTTTTCCTCTTTTGCATCTTCCACAAAGGGACTTTTCTTGGGCTGTTGCATGGCTTGTTTTATGTACCATTCCAACTGATATTTTTGTTTTTCCAATAATTCCAGGATGCTGTCCGGCAGTTCCTTGCGCTCCAGCAGTTCCTCATATCGTTTTATGTTATTTCTATCTCGGCTAATACAGGAATTAACGATTGCTTCAGCATCAAAAAACTCCAATGCCTCTTTTATTTCCTGCCAAGTGCGTCCGGTATTTCCCTTTTCGGCGTCTTCTTTTAAAGGTTCTATATCACGGGAGTGAAGCTCGTTTGAAATGTCGTGGCTCATTCTGTTTCTTTCAACGGCCATATAGTTCAAAAACCTTTTCAAATCTGTGGTCTGTGCATCTTGGGCGGCATTGTAATATAGCTTTTCAGCTTCAAAGCACGCCACAAGCAAGCGGTTTAATTTATCAAAATCTGCGTAATTCTTTTTCATATTTATGTGATTCACTAAAGGTTAATTAAAAATTCTCGTATCTATTTCCGTATGTATCCTAAGATATAGCTGTTCAATAAACCTTAAATTTCCTTGGTAAAGCATTTTTTGTGCCAAAACCAAAGAAGGAAAACCATCCCAAACCATTTCAAGGCAACTTCTTTTTTTTGTCTAATATACAAAAAATTAAGGCCTTAAGTTTTTAAATTACTCATAAAAAACGGGATTGCAAAATTAAAAAAAGAGTTGGAATTTACCATAGCTTCAACATAATTCAAAAAAAAATCATTGCCGCTGCAACATCCATTTCCGTTTGTCGTCTATTTAATGAACAGCAACCAAAAAACTTCAAGAATTTGTCCGATTCGTTACTTATCGAGCAATGTAAACAATGTAGCGGGAAGGCGCAAATGGCGCTTTATGAAAAATATTGTGACGGTATGTATATCATTGCCCAACGATATTTAAAGGATAGCGCCGCCGCCGAAGATGCAATGCAGGAAGCGTTTATAAAAGCTTTCAAAAAACTGGGCCAGTTCAAGGGTGAAGTCACCTTTGGGGCCTGGCTCAAGAAAATAGTGGTCAACACCTGCCTGGATTCATTGAAGGCACGAAAATTTGAAACAGAGTCCATAAATGAAGAAGTTTTTAGGATACCCGAAGAGGAAGAAGATTGGTCTGTCCCAGAGGAAACAACGGTTTTTGAAGTTTTGGCGGCCATTGAAGAATTGCCGCATAATTATAGAACCGCCGTAAAATTATTTTTAATTGAGGGATATGACCATCAGGAAATTTCTGAAATACTGCAGATTTCTGAAAATGCATCGAGGACCTATCTACATAGGGGGAAAACAAAATTGAAGGAAAAACTGAAACATTTGCGCTATGGAACGGGATATTAGGGATTTATTGAACAACCACAAACCGGAAACCTCTGGGCTTCCACCGGGGCACCGGGCACGCTTTGAGGCGCGGCTAAAGGCCAATTTCACTGAAAAAATCGCTTCGGAAAAACCTGCTATTCCTTGGCTGAAAATTGCCGCAATGGTAGTAGTGTTTTTGTCGGTGGGCTTTTTTGGGTACCAACACTTGGCAGAATCGCGAAAAAACACCACGGGCCCCGAAATTGTGGATAAAGGTCCACAAACCATTGAAGATGAACGCAACCCGCAGCTCACCTTGGCCGATATTTCGCCAGACCTTAAAAAAGTGAAGGACTATTATATGACCGGAATAAACCTTCAGTTGGCATCCTTAAAAATAACCGACGCCAACAAAGACGTGGTGGACGGCTACATGAAACGATTTGGTGAGTTGGACAGGGAATACAATCTGCTGAACATGGAGCTCAACAAAGTGGGCCCAACCGAGGCCACCGTAACTGCACTGATCAATAATTTGAAAATGCGTTTGGATTTGCTGTTCAAACTAAAAAACAAATTGAACGAACTTAAAAACCAAGAAAATCATGAATTTAGAGCTATTAAATCGTAAACCCGCAGTTTTATTGCTACTGTTGTTTGGCGCTGCGGCCTTTTCCCAACAAAAATATGTGGAAAGCTTCAATGTGGCAGATGATGTGGAAGTGTCCGTGAATACTTCGTTTACCAACGTTGTTTTTGAAACCTGGAATAAAAATAAGGTAGAAGTAGAAGCATTTATTGAAGGAAAAAATCTTTCCGAAAAAGAAAAACAGGAATTGATGAAAAACTGGAATCTGGACATCACCGGAAACAGTAAAGAGGTGCACATTACTTCCAATGATGAAGTCAGTGCATTTGCAATAGACAATATGCCCGAAATGGATTTCATCGGGCCGCTGATGGAAAATATGGTTGTGCCAATGATACACAACATTCCGGTGCCACCACTTCCGCCAGACTTAATGGAGAATATTGGCAATATCCGGTTTGATTATGACGCTTTTGAAAAGGACAAGGAAGGATATATGCAAAAATTCGAGGAACAAATGGACAGGAATTTCGGAAAGGATTTTGAGGAAAAAATGGAAGTCTGGGCCAAACAATTTGAAGAAGCGCAGGCTATGAAAAATGCAGACAGTCTGGGAAAAGCCTATGGAAAAAAAATGGACGAATGGGGCGAAGCTTATGGAAAAAAGATGGAAGCTTGGGGGCAGGCGTATGGGAAAAAAATGGAAGCATGGGCAAAGGAACTTGAAGAAAACTATAAGGATCACGGTGGCAATTTTAATAAAACAGTAACCAAAACCCCAAACGGAACCTCCGTAATTATCCACGGAAGCAAAAGCGGGGGCGCTGTAAAAAATTCAAAAAAGACTATCATAATCCGCTTGCCCAAAAATGCAAAGACCAATATAAATATTCGGCACGGAGAATTGAAAATGGCCGACGTAAACAACGTTAGGGCAAATTTGAACTATTCGCCATTCACGGCAAACAGCATTGATGGGGGCAAAACCCTCATCACTGCTTCCTATGCCCCGGTGGCGGTCAACACTTGGAAACAAGGCGTTCTGAACGTAAAATTCGTAGATGATTGTTCCCTTGAAACGGTGCAGGAAATTCGTCTTCAGGCCAATTCAAGCGATGTCAGAATTGGAAATATTATCCATCAGGCAACCCTTTCTGGCTCTTTTGGGGAGTTGAGCGTTGAGAAAATTGTCAGTGCCTTCAGGACGGTTGACATCCATCTTGAAAATACGGATGCCAAGATACGCGTGCCAGACGGTGCTTTTTCCTTTTCTTTCAACGGTAGAAGATCTACCCTGAAATATCCTAAAACGCTTCAAATCAACGAATCAAAAAACGCTGATAGAATTTCGGTGAAGGGATATAACCAGAACAACAATTCAAACAAAACGCTTACCATCAATTCTAACTACAGCAATGTCGCGCTTCAATAATCCGCTATGATCGGAAAACTACTTTTTTAATATCCCAAATCTTCCCAATAAAAAAACCCCTTCCACAAAGTGAAAGGGGCCAGGGACAAAATTTATAGAATTAAGGAGCCTGGTTATTGCTTTACTATCTTAAAATTTTCTGCACTTTCATTTCCAACAACTTTCACAAGAAACACGCCACTGGCCAAACTTGAAAGATCAAGTTGATTCTTGACTGCGTTAAATGAAACATTTTTCACCATTTGCCCTGCCACTGTGTAAACAGCAACCGCTTCTATGGTTTCGGTGGAATTTAAATAAAGCATATTTTCAACGGGATTTGGATAAAAAGATACCGTGTTCTGTGAAACTGTTTGTGTTCCCAAAAGCATATTATCCAAATTCACGATCCATCCTTCGGCAAACATCGGGGGGCCATTTACCCAACCCACTACATAGTTTCCATCAGATGATATTTTATAGGCAGTTCCCATCATGCCATCTGGCGTATCAATGGTGACGCCCAAATCTGAAAGAACATCCTTTAAATATACGGGCTGTGCGCCCAAATCTGGATGGTAGATAATGGCTTCCCTTTCTTGAAATTGCGTGTCTTCATACCCTATCGCTATTCCATTGTCTGAAATACTGGTAAAGGTCCCGGAATTCCCTTGAGGCGTAGTAAAGGTTGTAAAAGTTTCCGTAGCGAGGTCATAAATAAAAGGCTGCCCGTCAAAATCGCCCACCATTATATTGTTGCTATTAATATCAGAAATAGCATTGGTGTTAAAAACTGGTAATTGCCCTTCGGGAATAAGTGTAATTTCGCCTTCTTTGTTGAAATATGCCGGCACCCGTAAGGTCCCGCCGCTATTGGGTTGATCCAGCCAACCGCCTATTATTCCCTCATCGGTTACCGTATAACCGGCCAAAGCTTCGCCATTGGGATCGAAAATATCGAATAATTCCTCGGTCTCTGTATCATAAAGAAACGTTCCGAAATCACAACAACCAATGGACATTTGGCCCGTTACGTATTTTCCGTTTGGGGAAATGGCATAAGTGGTAAAGGACGATTCAGTGGGATTTGCCGCCGGAAACCAACCAATCGGGTGCCAAGTTCCATTTTTCTTATAGGCTGGCTGCATTATAAAATTTGGTTCGTCAAAAAACATACTTCCGGAAACATCGCCATTGTTGTTTATGGAAACCAGTCCAGTGGATTCTGGCTCCAAATCGGTAAGTACATCGGTTGCAAAATCGTAATACTGGGCTTGGGTAATTCCCGTACCGGAATCGTTCACGTCATTAAATCGGGTTCCAAAACCGGAAAGCATTCTGAATTCAACCTGGGCTGCCATTGAAGCGGCACCAAACAGGAACCAGAAAAAAAGGAGGCTCTTTACTAAAAAGGTAACTTTTTTCATTGTCATTGTTTTATGTGGATTGTGTTTTTAGAAGGTCGAAAAGTAAAGCAATGTGTACTATAATAAAAGGGACGGTCTTTTCAAATTCACGAAATTTGAAAGCTTGTGCGTTTCGTAAAACGTTTGTAACCAATACGTTTTATTTCAAAAAAGAAATACCCAAAAATTAAGCTCAGCGTTTAAAAATTTCCAGCTTTTGTTTGCTCCTTATATACTTTTTACGGTTTTTGATAGCGAGCCTGCCCAAAATGAAAAGTACTATTATTGAAAAAATCAGCAATATCCATTGCGCTTTCCGCAGCTTGTTTATTTCCGAATCGGTCTTTAGCTGAATTTCCTCCCAAAGATTGCTGATGGAATTATTGATGGTTATTTGTTCTTTTTGCGCAATCTCTTGCTGCACATTTGTAAATTTTTCGAAATATATTTTATACGATTCCCGATCGTTAAGCGCCAAATAATTGTCGGAAAGATTTTTATAGATCCCTTGGTTCAAAATTAAATCGCCAACTCCGCCGGAGGTTTCTTCGGCTTCCTTCAAAATTGCAATTGCGTTTTCATAATTTCCCTCAACCGTAAAAACTTCGCTCAATCCTTTCTTTGCAAAGGCCGATAGACTTTTGGCTTCTATCTGTTCGGCATAATCAATGGCCCTTTGCAAGTTGGCGCGCGCTGAATCTATCTGCGAAATTTGCAGCAAACAATTTCCTTTGTTATAACTAAGCGTGCTCAGGTTGGCAAAGCGCGTGTCATCCGTTCCTTTTTTGTAAGCGTCAATGGATTTGTCGAAATAATTCAGTGCAATATCACAACTCATCTGCTCACGGTAAATAAACCCCCGAATCGCATAATTGTAAGCCAAAAGATTGTTTATTGAATCCTTTTGGGCAGTTTTATCGGCCAGCGCCAGCGCTTGGTCCAAATATTCAATGGCCTTGTCATAAATGCGCAACTGCTGGTGCTGCATGCCAATGGTATTCAGCACATTTATTTTTGAAATGGTGCTCACAATTTCCGGCAAATAGTCCCGGGCCCTGAGCGCATATTCCAGCGATTTTTCGTTTTCGCGTTTAGACAGATATGCGTTTGAAATAAGCATCAACGCCTTAATTTTGGTTTGTGGATTGCGTGCTTTTTCAAAAATGTTGTTCCCAATTTCAATGGCCGCGTTCGGGTTGTCATAAATTTTTATTGTGCTTACGGCTACAATACTGTCCAAATCGCTCTGTGCAAAGGCCGAGTGGCAGAACAAACAGCAAATCGCTACCCCAAAAACAATATGTTGCAGCCGTTTTTTCATGCGGTTTCCTGTCTTTTTTGTAGAAATTCCATAAACTTAGTGGGCGAAATACCGGTAACCGATTTAAACACCGTAGCAAAACTGCTATGTGAGGAAAACCCACATTCCTCGGCCAGATAACTTATTTTGTAATTGAAGTAAACCGATTCCGTTTTCAGCTTTTCAATGATATAATTTATGCGGAGCTCATTAATATAACTGTTGAAATTTTTCCCCTTTTGCCGGTTTATTACTTCGGAAAGATATTTTGTGTTCGTGTCAAACTGCGAAGCTAACAGCGCAATGCTCATATCGGGATTGGTGAATTTTGTTCCCGCTTCAAATTTATTTAGCTTTTGAAGAATGATTTGTTCGGTCTCCTCGGGAACTATCGGGCTTTTTTCAAGTTCCGCGCCGGCTATCGTTTTCAAAACCGGTTCTTTTGGCTGAATATATTTCCAAATGGCCTCATACTGCCGCGTATTTGAAACATAGAAATAATTTAAAACAATCCCGCCCAAAATCAAGAGAAGCACAATGCCAGCCAAGCTGTAAACCCACGTATATTCCGCGTTTATTTTCTTTGCCGAAAGTTCCTTTTGGTTGTTATTTATAAAATTATAAACACTGTTTACGGCCAGGTTTCTATCGTTCTCCACTTCCGTTGAGGTACTATTGGTCAGCTGTTTGTTCACATAAAAATTACGGGTGTCCTCCAAGGCCAGATAATTTAGGGCCAAACCTTGCGCCGCTTTATTTTCGAAATATTTATTGGGAAGCTTTACGGAAATCGCCATCGCCCGCCGAAAATAATCCAGCGATTTGTCGTAATCCTTTTCCAAAAAATAAACAGAGCCCAAATGATGGAGCGCGTTCAGTTTTTGGAAATCATTGGTTTCCTTTTGCTGAAGTTCCGCGAGTATTTTTTCCGAATAAAGCTTTGCCGAATCCGCACGCGCGGTTTTTAAATGTATTTCGGATATCGAAAGATCGATTGCGTAAGTGGCCAGCGAATCATTATTTCTTAAAAAAATGGATTTTGCATCGGTGAACAATTGCAACGCTTTCGGAAAATTCCCTTTTTTGGAAGTTGCAAAAGCACTGTCTTGCTTCAGTTTTCCCGTGTACCAATGCAGCAAATTTTCATCCTTTATTTCTTTTTTTGAAAGAAGCAAAGCATGCAAATAATTTTCGGCCACGGTTTCCAGATCCAATTCTCGCAACAAGCGGATGGCCAGAAAATTGGTTCTCAATCTGATTGAAATATCTTTCGAAGCTTCGGCTACATTACGGGCCTCGAGCGCATTTTTAATGGCTTCGTTATAATTGCCGCGAATGTAAAAACCCTCCGCCAGCAGCAACATTGCTTCGGCATTCACCACCGTACCCACGTTTTGGGAAAGAACGTATTCAGCTATTTTTCCCGATTCCTGTGGTTTTGAATACCGTTTTAGCTCCGCTTCTTCCAGCAAATCCTGAATGGCCCTATTGTCCTGGGCAAAAACCGCCAAGGCCGTAAAGAGAATAAACCAGATGCCGGAAAAAAACCGCATATCATTTTTGTTTCAGAAAAAATTAAAGCTAAAACAAATGTACATTTTTATGAAATATGGAAAGTCCGAAGTTAAAAGTGAAAAGTTAAAAGTGAAAAGTTAAAAGTGAAAAGTAGGATTGTAAATCTTGAAATTTGATTGTTTTGTGCATTAGTTCTTCCGAACAAAAACCGCCACAATCGCCGCCGTCACAACCCCGAAACCCAGCGCCCCAAAAGCCGATTGCCACATATAATTATTTATATTGAAATATTCGTTGGCCTTGCTCCGCGTCATCAAATCATTGGTCACGGAATATTCAATCACATTGTTGAAGTATTCCGGCGTAATATAATGATGGGTAATAAACTGCACCAAAGGCGACAGCAGGGCAACAAAAACGCTCAGAATAACGCCTGAAACAAACCCCTGCAGCCACGTCATTTTACCGCCGTAAACCCTACGTCTTTTTTCGCGCAATGCCAGCAGGTACAACAAAATTGCGAAAGGCGCAAAAAGAAGCGTCAGCCACTGGTGGTCCGCTATCCGCTCCCCGTGCCAGCCCAAGGTTTTTTCCAAAAGCATCCACGCCAGCATTGCGATGCTGAAGATGATGGCCCATTTAAACTCAATGTATAATTTTTTCATAACCCCTTGTTTATTTTGAAATAAAGATAGCGGTTTCATAAAATATCGGGACACACCCCTTTCAAATTTTTAAGTATTAATTCAAAGATAACCGTTAACGAATATACGATCATCCACAACTCCTCGAATCCCTCGACAAGTTCGTCCGCAGCTAAACAAAAAAAAAATCCCCCGCAAAAGCAGGGGATTTTTTATAACGTAATCTATCTCACGTCTAAAGTCTAAAGTCTAAAGTCTCACCACACACCACACACCTCACACCTCTAAAGATTACTCCTCAACAAGCACCCAATCCCCCTTATCAAGCAGCGGGATAGCCTGTTTAAATTTCATCTCCTTGTTTTCCCCGCTCATCACGTGTTTAATGGTCACCTTATCGTTGCGGTTTATCTTTGGCCGTTCCCGGGTGATGGTTTCCGTAACCTGTTGGCGTTGCGGTTGCGTATTGCCCGCCGCGCGTGATTGTGCGGCACGCTCGTCCATATTGGGTATTTCGTCCTTCTGCTCGCTCAGGTTTTCCTTGCGTTTCACCTCGCGCGCCTCCTGAATCTGCTGTTGGTTCTCCAGTGGCAGCTCCCCCTTGAAAAGGAATGAAATAACCTCCTTGTTCACCTTTTCAATCATCGCCTTGAATAGTTCAAAAGCCTCAAATTTATAAATGAGCAACGGGTCCTTCTGCTCGTGCACCGCAAGTTGGACAGATTGTTTCAGCTCGTCCATTTTCCGTAAATGCGTTTTCCAGGCATCATCAATTATGGCGAGGGTAATGTTCTTCTCAAAATCGTTCACCAACTGCTTCCCTTCAGTTTCATAAGCCTTTTCAAGATCGGTGGCCACGTTCAGCGTTTTCACCCCATCCGTAAAAGGAACCAAAATACGTTTGTATTTATCCTTTTGCGTTTCATATACGTTTTTAATTACGGGGAAAGCCATTTCCGCATTGCGCGCCATTTTGTTTTGATAATGCACGTAAGCCGCCTTATAAATCTTGCCCGCAATCTCGGTGCTGTCCATTTTCTCAAAATCCTTATCCGAAATAGGGGAAGACATAGAGAAAAAGCGGATCAGTTCAAACTCAAAGTTTTTAAAATCCTTGGTCAATTTATTCCCCTCGGCTATCACCTCCGCCGTGTCATAGATCATATTCGCAATATCCACCCGAAGCCTATCGCCGAAAAGGGCGTGATAGCGGCGTTTGTAAACCACCTCCCGCTGGGCGTTCATCACGTCGTCATATTCCAACAATCTTTTACGGATACCGAAGTTATTTTCCTCCACTTTCTTCTGCGCCCGCTCAATAGATTTTGAAATCATACTATGCTGGATAACCTCACCTTCCTTCAAGCCCATCCGGTCCATCATCTTCGCAATCCGCTCACTTCCGAAAAGGCGCATCAAATTATCCTCCAAAGAAACATAAAACTGCGAGCTTCCCGGATCTCCCTGTCGTCCGCTACGCCCGCGCAACTGTCGGTCCACGCGACGTGAATCGTGACGCTCCGTACCAACTATTGCAAGTCCACCGGCTTTTTTCACTTCATCACTCAATTTAATATCCGTCCCACGGCCCGCCATGTTTGTGGCAATGGTAACGATGCCGCTTTTTCCAGCTTCGGCAACAATATCTGCCTCCCGTTTGTGGAGTTTTGCGTTCAAAACATTATGCGGAATGTTCCGAATGCTCAACATACGGCTAAGCAATTCTGAAATTTCCACCGAAGTGGTCCCGATCAAAACCGGTCTTCCAGCGTTGGAAAGTGCCGTTACTTCCTCGGCTACGGCGTTGTATTTCTCTCTTTTTGTTTTGTAAATTTTATCCTCCCGGTCGTGGCGTGCAATGGGGCGGTTGGTAGGAATTTCAACCACATCCAGTTTGTAGATTTCCCAAAGTTCGCCGGCTTCCGTAACGGCGGTACCGGTCATTCCAGCAAGTTTGTTGTACATCCTGAAATAATTTTGAAGCGTAATGGTTGCAAAGGTTTGGGTCATGGCCTCAATCTTCACATCTTCCTTCGCCTCTATTGCTTGGTGAAGCCCGTCGCTGTATCGGCGGCCATCCATGATACGGCCCGTTTGCTCGTCCACGATCATCACTTTGTTGTCTATCACCACATATTGGTCGTCTTTTTCAAAAAGGGTGTAAGCCTTCAAAAGTTGGTTCATCGTGTGGATGCGCTCGCTCTTTACTGAAAAATCCCGGAAAAGTTCTTCTTTCTGCGAAATCTCCTCTTCTTTCGAAAGCCCCTTCTTTTCAATTTCGGCAATTTCAGTCCCAATTTCCGGCATCACGAAGAAATCCGGATCGCCTTCCCCGGAAAGGAAATCAACACCTTTATCGCTCAGGTCAATCTGATTGTTTTTTTCGTCAATAACGAAATAGAGCTCGGCATCAACCTTCGGCATTTCGCGGTTGTTGTCGCTCATATAATGGTTTTCTGTTTTTTGGAGAATCTGTCTGACCCCTTCTTCTGAAAGGAATTTTATAAGCGCTTTATTCTTGGGCAAGCCTCTATAAACGCGCAGCAGCTGGAAGCCGCCTTCCTTTTCGTCTCCTTCTTTGATGAGTCTTTTGGCCTCTGCCAATACGCCGTTCAAGTATTTTTTTTGTACTTCAACAATGTTGTTGATTTTTGGTTTCAGCTCGTTGAATTCGTGGCGGTCACCTTCGGGAACGGGCCCAGATATGATGAGCGGCGTCCGGGCATCATCAATCAACACAGAGTCCACCTCATCCACAATGGCGTAGTGATGTGGGCGTTGCACAAGATCGTCCGGCGCGTGGGCCATGTTGTCGCGCAGATAGTCAAAACCGAATTCGTTGTTCGTTCCGTAGGTAATATCAGATAAATAGGCTTTTCTCCGTGCAGCGGAATTTGGGCGGTGGTTATCGATGCAATCAACGGTCATTCCGTGGAATTCAAACAAGGGCGCCATCCATGCGCTATCGCGTTTTGCCAAATAATCGTTTACGGTTACCAGGTGGACGCCGTTTCCGGCAAGGGCATTGAGGTACATTGGCAGCGTTGCAACCAATGTTTTACCTTCCCCTGTTTGCATCTCGGCAACTTTTCCTTCGTGCAGGGCTATCCCGCCAATGAGCTGCACGTCATAGTGCACCATGTCCCAAGTAATGGGTTTTCCGGCGGCATCCCAGGAGTTTTGCCAAATTGCTTGGTCTCCTACAAGGGTTACATAATTTTTTGTAGCGGATATTTCCCGATCAAACGGGCTTGCGGTTACGGTAAGGGTTTCGTTGTTTTTGAAACGTTTTGCCGTTTCTTTCATAACGGCAAAGGCTTCGGGGAGTATTTTGGTGAGGGTGGCCTTTTCAATTTCGTAGCGGTCTTCCTTCAGTTTATCAATCTGGTTGTAGAAATCTTCTTTTTTGTTGATGTCTTCCTCGTTTTCAGATTGTTTTTCAAGTGCATCTATTTGGTCTTGCACGTCCTTTTGGGCATCTTTTATTTCCTTTCTGAAGAAATCTGATTTTGCACGAAGCTCATCGAGGGAGAGTTTTTCTATGGCAGCTTCGTGTTTCTTTACTTCCTCAACCAGCGGCTGTATCTGGCTGATGTCTTTTTTTGATTTATCGCCAACAAATACTTTTATTACCTTATCTAATATTCCCATGTTTATTGATTTTTTTGATGTTCGTAGTGAAGCATCCTTTTTTATTTGGAAGTGCCGCGAAGCACGGTTATTTGTTTATTTATATTTTTTTACGTCAAAGAAGTTTCTACCTCCACATCGGGATGGTTTCTTCGATTGTCTTTAAATAAAAAAAAGCCCCATGAAGAGACTTTTTATTTTATTTTAACTTGGGTCCCAAAACCTGGGGTTTAATATTCATCCTCGTTCCAGAGATAATCGTCGTCTGTTGGGTAGTCTGCCCATATCTCCTCGATGGAATCATAGGAGTCTCCTTCGTCTTCGATTGCCTGAAGGTTTTCCACTACTTCCAGTGGGGCACCGGTCCTGATCGCGTAATCAATTAATTCATCTTTGGTTGCGGGCCAGGGCGCATCGCTTAAGTAGGATGCCAATTCTAATGTCCAGTACATAGCACTTTAGGTTTTAATTTTCTGCAAAAGTAATTTTTTAGATCAAAAAGTCAAGTAAAATCGAAATTATTTCTGCTATATTTTAAAGAACGTTTGTTGTGTGTTTATTTTCAGTGAGTTATATGGTTATTTATTGACAAGTTATTTAGGCGAAACCGAGAACCCAATAACCCAATAACCCAATAACGAATAACCCAATAACGAATAATCCATTACCCATCAACTCAATTTCTCCGGAATCCATTGCGTTTCTTCCGCGTTTGTGTCTTTGGACAACTTTCGTGCCAGCACAAAAAGATAGTCAGATAGTCGGTTTAAATACAT
>JBEBRF010000041.1:0-19164 GCA_040394975.1 Aequorivita soesokkakensis | reverse complement strand
TTCAAAAGAAAGGATGGTTTTCAGTGGGATGTTGGCGTGCATTACGTTGGCAATATGGCTGAAGGTTCTTCACTGCGTGGCTTTTTTGATTTTTTGACCGATGGGAATTTGGAGTGGGAATCGATGGGCGAAATATATGACGTTGCTAATATTGATGGGGAAGAATATCTTTTCAAGGCCGGAAAGGAAAATTTCAGAAAGCAGATGATTTCCTATTTTCCCGAGGAAGAAAAGGCAATCAATACCTATTTAAAACTCATTGAAAAAACCAACAAGCGCGCCAATATTTTCTTCTTTGAAAAAGTATTTGAACCTTGGCTCAGCAAATCTTTCGGTTGGATTTTAAGAAAAAGATATTCAAAATATTCACAAAAAACCACTTGGGAAGCTTTAAAGGAAATAACCCAAAACGAAACGTTGATCGCAGTGCTTTGTGCACAATGCGGAAACTACGGACTTTCGCCAAAAAACAGCAGTTTTGGTGCCCACGCAATGGTTATCGGGCATTTTTTGGAAGGTGGTTTTTATCCCGTGGGTGGCGCCGACCAAATCTGTGAAAAAACCCTCGAAGTTTTTACGGCCCACGGCGGGAAAGTTTTTATAAATGCCGATGTTACCGAAATCGTCACAGAAAACAATCGCGTAAAAGGAATAAAACTTGGCGAAAAATTTATTCCGTGCAAAAGCGTGATCAGCAATATTGGGGTGAATAATACTTTCAACCATTTACTTTCGGAAGCAGACAGAAAAACCTGCAATTTCAGTTTGAAAAACGTGCAGCCCGCCAGCGCCCACATTTGTTTGTATTTGGGCTTGAACAAATCCAGCGAAGCATTAAAGCTTCCAAAACACAATCTTTGGTTTTACAAACACGGAAATATCGATAAAATTTTTGATGAAGCCACGTTAAAAAACGCTCCTGAAAATTTTGCATATATCTCTTTCCCTTCCGCAAAGGATCCAGATTGGGAAAGAAAAAACCCCGGAACGGCTACAATACAGGCCATTTCTGTTGGAAATATGGAATGGTTTGATGCGTATAAAAATTCAAAATGGATGAAGCGCGGCGATGGCTATATGCTTTTGAAAAGGAATTTTGAAACAGAAATGCTGAAAGTGCTCTTCAAATTTTTTCCTCAAATTGAAGGAACAATCGTTGCTTCCGAAGTTTCTACCCCGCTTTCAACCGAAAATTTCACCAATTATAAAAGTGGCGAGATTTATGGTTTGTCGCATTCGCCGGAGCGATTCAGACTTTCATTTTTGCGGCCAAAAACCAAAATAAAAGGACTGTATTTAGCGGGACAGGATATTACTTTAGTTGGCGTTGCGGGAGCCATGCTTTCCGGATTGCTTTGCGCTACGTCCATTTTAAAATTTGGCTCTTGGAAAATTTTTCGGGAAATCAAAAATAAATAAATATCCCAGATTAATCTTTTGGGGAAAAATATTATTCCTTTCGGGAAAAAGAAAAGTCCGACCGTTTTGTCTCTCCGTTAACAGTACCTTCAATCCAAGCGTGCAGCGAATCTTTTGCGGGATTTGTGTAAACAATACGTTGTGGGAAATCGTGGTTTTTGTTTTCGAAAACGAACTTTCCCTTTTCGGAAGAAACCAATTTAAATGTAACAGGTTTTTTCTCATTTTGGTTTGCGGTTGCCACAGTCAAAAATAACGAATCGGCTTTCTGTTCCAAAACCATTGTTTCGGCGAAAACGGTTTCCTTTCCAATCTGCGTAAAACTAAAGGCCGTAAAAGTACCCGCGTTTTCCTGCGACCAGCTTTCTTGTGAAAACTCTTCCCCATTTTCATTGATCCACGTTCCCAAAAGCCACTTTAACTGATCTATTTTTTCAGAGTTTTCAGTCGATATAGTATTTTCTGTTTCAGTATTATTTTTACAGGAATTTAAAAGTAAAGGAATGAGTATCAGCAGAAAGTACTTTTTCATTTTGTTGGCTTTTTTGTTTGGCGAATTTATACAAAAATAGAAGTTTACAGAATTCTAAGTCCGTTTTTCACTTGTTTGTTCGGTTGCAAAAGGGTTACGCTTTTTCCTTCCACCGCTCCCAAAACCAAGCATTCACTCATAAAATTTGCAATCTGTTTCTTCGGAAAATTTACTACCGCTACCACTTGTTTTCCAATCAATTCCTCTTTTGAATAAAGGGAAGTTATCTGCGCCGAAGTTTTTCGTAGGCCCATCTCCTCGCCAAAATCTATCAAAAGTTGATAGGAAGGATTTCTTGCTTCGGGAAAATCGTTGGCTTCAATCACAGTTCCCACGCGCATTTCCACCTTTTCAAAATCGGCCCAACTTAATTCATTCGTCATGGTGAATGGTAAGTTTTTTTATCATTTCCGGGGAAACTTCGCCTTGATCCGCGCCATAAACATCTACAAGCAATCCCTTCCTGCCATCGTGGGTTTCTATTAAATAAAGAATGGTGTTGTCGCCCGGATCGCTCATTCCCTCGAAACGATAAAATTTTATAACCTCCAATTCGCCGGCTTTCCACTGACGCTTAAGATTTTTTGATTCGATGCCCTCCGCCACAAGATTGAAATCTTCCGTAAAACCGTGTTGCTGAAGATCTTTAATTGCCACGGAAAGAGATGAATATGAATTTTTCATAAAAGTGGGTTTATTTTTTAAAGTTAACGGAGTTTTTTCTTAAAGGCAAAATTTTATTATTTTTTTATGGTCTATGGTTTTAGGGGTTAGAAGTATTTATTTTAATTAGCTAATACCCCTTCAATATTGTAACTTTAAACCCTATTTTACTACCGATTTAGAAAAGAAATAATGGCAAGAACAGAATCAAAAATGCTTCCGCTGGGAACTAAAGCTCCAGATTTTTTACTCATAGATTCCGTGACAAATAAGCCCGTTTCGCTACAAAATGTTCGCGGAAAAAAAGGCACGGTCATTATGTTTATTTGTAACCATTGTCCCTATGTGAAGCACGTAAACGATGAAATTGTGCGGGTTTGCAATGATTATAGGGTCACCGGGTTTGGATTTGTGGCCATCAATAGCAACGACGCAACAAAATATCCGGAAGATGCACCGGCCGCAATGTGGCGGAGCGCGCGAAAAAACAACTATCCCTTCCCCTATTTATTCGATGAAACCCAAGAAATCGCAAAAGCTTACGATGCCGCCTGCACGCCCGATTTTTATCTTTTTGATGCCGAACTTAAGTTGATTTACCGTGGCCAATTGGACAACAGCCGTCCCGGAAACGGAATCCCCGTGAACGGCCGCGACCTTCGCGAAGCCTTGGACAATGTGCTGAACAACAACCCGCAGCGCAAGGACCAAAAACCCAGTATGGGCTGTAATATTAAGTGGAAAAGCCCCCTAACTCCCGAAGGGGGAATTGCTACCGTTTTGTAAATAATTTACGATTTTAGATATACGATTTTGGATTTACGATTTTGGTTTTACGATTTTAGATATACGATTTTAGATATACGATTTTAGATTAAAATAATTCCAAAACTCATAACTCTTAACTCTTAACTCTTAACTCATAACTCATAACTCATAACTTTTAGCTTTAAGCTTAAGAAACATCCATCAATTCCACATCAAAAATCAGGGTAGCATTTGGAGGAATAACTCCGCCGGCACCGCGGCTTCCATAAGCAATGTGCGAGGGAATCACAAATCTTGCCTTATCGCCAACCTGCAATAATTGGATGCCTTCGTCCCAACCTTCAATTACGTGGCCCATTCCCAGTGGAAAATCAATGGGCTGTTTTCTTTTATAGGAAGAATCAAATTCGGTTCCATCGGTGAGCATGCCTTTGTAATGCACCGAAACCGTCTTTCCTTTTTCAGCTTTTTTGCCGCTACCTTTTTGGATAATTTTATAAAGGAGTCCGCTCTCGGTTCTATCAAAACCTTCCGAAACCTTTTTCAGTTCCGCTTCTTCCTGTGCCTTCATTTTTGCAATGCGCTGTTCCCTTTCGCCCGTAAAACTTCTAAATGCTTCCACGGCATTCCACTTTTTAGCATCTTCGCCTACGCGGATTATTTCAACACTTTTCATTGTATCGCCCTGAGCAACGCTGTCAACAACGTCCTGCCCTTCCACTACATTCCCGAAAACGGTGTGTTTGTTGTCCAACCAAGGCGTGGCAACGTGGGTAATGAAAAACTGGCTGCCGTTGCTCGCCGGCCCGGAGTTTGCCATTGAAAGTACGCCCGGTGTATCGTGGCGAAGGTCTTGGTGAAATTCATCCTCAAAATCGTAACCCGGTCCGCCGGAGCCCGTGCCTTTTGGATCGCCGCCCTGAATCATAAAATCTGGAATGACACGGTGGAATTTCAAACCGTCATAATATTTTGTTCCCTGTGGTTTTGCTGAATTTTCCAAATTCCCTTCTGCCAAGGCAACAAAGTTCCCGACCGTTCCAGGGGTTTTGTCGTGCGTGAGTTTTATAAGGATTTCCCCTTTTTCGGTGGTTATTTTTGCGTAAATACCGTCTTGCATTTTTTTGTTTTTAAGATTGAAGTGCAAAGGTACGGAAATACGATTTATGATGTTGGGAATATAAAATAGGAAATGGGAAATGGGGATTGTAGCAAGTTGGAGGCAATTTCAACCAAACTCACCTCTCACAGAAAATTTCAAAATTTATTCATTTCTATTTTGGCGATGTTCCATTATTAGTTAACTTTGGCAAATGGAAATTATTAGGAAAATCGTATTTTATAAAGACTATTTTGACGACTTTTTTGAAACCTTGACCGACAAAGCAAAGAACAAAATTGACGAAGTGCTCTTTATGATGACAATTCTTGAGCGCGTGCCGGCCAAGTTTTTTAAAAGCATTGAAGGCGTAAAAGGACTTTTCGAAATTCGAGTGGAACATGAAAGTAATATATACAGAATATTCTGCTGTTTCGACAAAGGGAATTTAGTAGTTCTTTTCAATGGATTTCAAAAGAAAACCCAGAAGACGCCGACACAAGAATTAAACAAAGCAGAAAAAATAATGGAGGAATATTTTAATGAACAAAAAGAAAATAAAAATGGAAACAAAAGGTAAAAATATTAAAACTTTCGCCCACCACCTTGACGAAAGATATGGAGCAACAGGCACAAAAGAAAGAACTGACTTTGAAATAAAAGCCAAATCCTTTGCAATTGGAGAATTAATAAAAGAAGAACGAAAGTTGGCTCAGATGACACAAGAACAGCTTGCCGAAAAAATTGGGGCAAAAAAAAGTTTTATATCGCGAATTGAAAACGGACATAGCGACATCCAACTTTCAACACTTTATAGACTTATCGAATTTGGCCTTGGACGAAAAATAAACTTTACAATCCAATAAAAAACTGCAGCCAATATTTTATAAATGTAATGCGAACTAAAGTGCTAATTTGAACAAAATAAATATGAACAAACATATTGCTAAACTGAAAGTGAAATGCTATTAATCCCGCACTACGCTTATACTTCGCGTTCGCGGTAATTATGCTGATGTTTAACTTAAATATTTACAATGAAAAATATTACACTGATTTTATTCTTTTTGTCATTACCTGTTTGTGCGCAAACCGAAAAAACAATAATATCAAAATTGATAGATTATTCTAAAGAAAAAACTCCTGCATATTGTGGTTATCAGATTGAGTATGGAGTTTTAAAATTTGAGTTACAAGAAAGCAATGCAAATTTTAAGAAAGGTGATATAGTTTTTATTATTCAGCAATGCCCTAGAGAACAAATGGAAATGGGTGTTGGTGAATATATAAATGACGAAATCTATAATCTGTTTATTGGAAGTGAAGCTGACGAAAATTATACTGACATTGGTGAATGGGCAAATGAAAAGTTCTATCCACAAGAAAAACCAAAAAAGTTTTGGTATGGTAGAGTCGCAATGAAATAAAAACCCCGCCTAACAAAGGTTTTGCAAAATTGCGGGTTACCATCTAAATTGAACTTTTGTGCTTCATAGCCGCTAAAATCAAATTGTAACAAAAAAACTCCCCACTCGTCAAACAAAAACACCCAACAACAAACCCATTGGAAACAATTCTCACAATCTCCAACCTCACCAAAAAATTTGGCTCGCTTACCGCCGTGGACAATCTTTCGTTTACCATTGAAAAAGGAAACGTTTACGGAATCCTCGGCCCAAACGGCAGCGGGAAAAGCACAACGCTTGGCATTGTGCTGAATGTGGTAAACAAAACCGCGGGCGATTTCAAGTGGTTTGATGGCAACACCTCAACGCACGACGCGCTAAAGAAAGTAGGCGCCATTATTGAACGCCCCAACTTTTACCCGTACATGACGGCTTTTCAAAACCTGCAATTGGTGTGCAAAATAAAAGAGGTTTCCGAAGAAAAGATTGCCAAGAAATTGCAATTGGTTGGGTTGATTGAAAGAAAGGACAGCAAGTTTAGCACCTTTTCACTGGGGATGAAACAACGGCTGGCAATCGCTTCGGCATTGTTGAACGATCCTGAAATACTAATTCTGGACGAACCCACCAACGGGCTTGACCCACAGGGAATCCATCAAATTCGGGAAATAATAAAAACCATTGCTTCACACGGAACAACCATTTTGCTTGCTTCGCATTTGTTGGACGAAGTGGAAAAAGTGTGCAGCCATGTCGTCATTCTTCGGAAAGGGATAAGCCTTTATTCGGGCAGTGTTGACGGGATGAACGCCAGCCACGGTTTCCTCACTATGCAGAGCAAAAATATGGAAATGCTCCAGAACGCTTTGGAGAGAAATCCCGCTTTCGGAACCGTAAAGCGCGAAGGCGATTATTTGGTTGCTTATTTGAATGAACCGATGGACGCAACGGAAGTGAACAAACTTCTTTTTGAAAAGGGAATTACGCTTTCACACCTCGTGAAACGCAAGGAAAGCCTGGAAGAACAATTTTTGCAACTCACCAAACAAAACTGACCGCCATGCTTCGATTGTTAACTATTGAACTTCATAAATTGCGCTATAACCGGGCGGCAAAAGTGCTGACCGTAATATATTTTGTGCTTATCACTTTTATTGCCCTGATTGCTTCCATTGAATTCAACTTTGGCGATTTTCACTTTCGCGTGGCGGATCAGGGAATATTCAATTTCCCCTATATCTGGCATTTCAATACCTATGTGGCGGCAATCCTAAAACTGTTTTTGGCAATTGTGATTGTTTCCATGATGGGCAACGAATACAGTTACAGAACCTTGAAACAAAACCTTATTGACGGTCTGAGCAAAAGGGAATTTGTGCTTTCAAAGTTTTTGACGGTCCTTCTTTTCGCCGTGATTTCAACGGTTTTTATTTTTGTGCTCTCCCTAATCTTGGGACTTTTCTTTTCAGATTACAATGAAATAGCAATCATTTTCAGCGATATGGAATACATTGGGGCTTATTTCATCAAACTGGTAGCTTTTTTCTCCTTTTGTCTATTTCTGGGTGTTTTGGTGAAACGCTCCGCCTTTGCCCTCGGCTTTTTGATTGTTTGGCAAATTGTGGAATGGATAGGTTATGGCCTAATGAAATGGCAATTTTTTCGGGATACTGACGTGGCCAATTCCGTTTCCCAATTTTTCCCTTTAAACGCTATGGCAAACCTCATAAAGGAACCCATGAGCCGTTTGGGTGCCATTCAATCCGCAGCCAATCAACTGGGTGAAAATTTCACGAAAGATTATGCTGTAAGTCCACTGAACATTGTGATAGTTTTGGTGTGGACCGCCCTTTTCATTTATGGGGCCTACGCTATTCTGAAGAAAAGAGACCTTTAAAAAGAAACCTTTTAGTTGATTTTTTGCCTATATTTAGCAGGCAATCAACCCGTATGTTTTCGTTGAAGTATTTCTTTTTCATATTTTCCTTTTTCATTTTTACTGGTGTTTTTTCACAGGATATCTCACTGTTTAGGCAGTTTAACGGGCATTATGATTATACCGCTTTTGGCAATACTTTAAATACGGAAGAAAACGGTGCCGGCGGCGAATGTACAATTCTTACGGGCAGCAGTGCAGATTTTCAATTGCAGCCAAACCAAGAGGTGATTGCCGCATATCTTTATTGGGCGGGCTCCGGGCCGGGGGATTTCAATGTTACTTTCAATCAAATGCCCATAACTGCGGCGCGCACGTTTGTTGAAATATACAACAACAACGGCATTGACTATATTTATTTTTCGGCATTTGCAGATGTAACCCAACAAATAAAATCCACGGGCAATGGCAATTACACCCTCTCCGATTTGGATCTTACCCTAATCATCCCCGCTTATTGCAGTCCGCCCGGCTCTGGCACTAATTTCGGCGGATGGGCGGTGACGGTAATTTATGAAGATGCCAGCCTGCCCAGCAACCAAGTGAACGTTTTTGACGGGCTGGAAAGCGTTTCGCGAAACAACCAATCCTTGGAGATTACACTGAACAATCTGTTGGTGCTGGACACCGTGGGCGCAAAAATCGGGTTCCTTGCCTGGGAGGGCGACCGCGGCATTTCAGTAAACGAAACCCTTCGAATCAATGGGAATATTCTTAGCAATCCGCCCTTAAATCCTGCTGACAACGCCTTTAACGGCACCAACAGTTTTACGGGCAGCGATGTGCTTTACAATATGGATATCGATGTATATCCCATTTCAAATTTTATAAATCCCGGCGATACTTCAGCAACCATACAGCTTACCAGCGGGCAGGATTTTGTGATGGTAAACAATATTATCACCGTTTTGAATACGGAATTGCCCGATGCCACCATTTCAATAGACAACATTGTGGGCGGTATGGAGTGCGGAAACCGGGAACTTACAATAGAATACACCGTTTATAATTTGAATAGCACTGATGTTTTGCCGGCCGGAACGCCCATCGCTTTTTATGCCGATGGAATTTTGGTGGCCCAAAGTGAAACTGTGGCTGTAATCCCCATAAACGGGCAGGAAAGCGGAACGATCACCTTCACGGTTTCCAACAATATTGGAGCGGATTTTATTTTGAAAACAGTTGTGGACGACACCGGAAATGGAACTGGGATCGTGGCGGAAATAAATGAGGAAAACAACGAAGACGAAATCCTCATCCACTTACTGGAAAACCCAGTAATCACGGGGCTTCACAATTTGGAAACCTGTGATGTAATTGGCGAGGAATTTTTTGATTTAACCGAAGCAACTTCTCAAATAAATCCTATCTACGGATTGAGTTTTCACCTTTCGCAAGAAGATGCGCAGAATAATGTAAACCCAATTGCCAACCCAGAAAATTTTCAGAATACCGAGAACCCACAAACCATTTACATTCGCGTTTCAAACCCGGATTGTTTTCTGATTGACAGTTTTACGGTGGAAGTGCTTCCCTGCCCCCTGCCCGATGCCACTATTGAAATTCCTGAAATTTCTGCTTGCCGCGATCGCGCATTATTGCTGCCATTTACAGTCTATAATCTGGAAGCCACGGGCCCTTTGCCTGCAAATACTTCCATAGCTTTTTATGCCGAGGGCGTTTTGTTAGGACTTTCACAAACCCAACAAGCCATTGCAATTGGCGGAAGCGAAAATGGCGAAGTGGAACTGCTTTTGCCCGAAAATTTGCCCAATACATTTAACATTACGGCAATTGTGGACGACGACGGAAACGGCAACGGCGCGGTGGAAGAATTGCGCGAGGACAACAACAGTTTTACGCAGACCATTTCTTTTGAAAGCATTCCGCCCATTCCAAATCTGCCGGATTTATTGCAGTGCGACTTGGGTTTTGACACCGCTATTTTTGATTTGACCATTCAAGATGAATTAATTCGCACGGGAACAAATGACGTTATTCAATATTTCACGACTTCCGAAGATGCGCTGCAAAACACAAACCCAATTTCCACTCCTTCCTCCTTTCACAATACTATAGATCCGCAAACAATTTATGTGCGATTGGAAAACGAAATCTGCTTCGCCACAACTTCCTTTTCAGTGGCTACCGAAAACTGTGCAGCCTTTATTCCGCAGGGTTTTTCCCCGAACAATGATGGTATAAATGATGAATTTGAAATCAGCAACCTGCTGAACATTTACGAAAACTTTGAACTGAATATTTATTCCCGCGACGGAAATTTGATACATACCGCCCACAACGCCGATGGTTTTTGGGATGGCAAAGCTACAAAAGGACTTCTTTTTACCGGAAACATTGTACCCGTTGGAACGTATTATTACGTCTTGGTTTTGAACGACCCTAAATATCCCGAAGCCTTTATTGGTTGGATTTATGTGAATTATTAAAAATTCAAAATGGAAGATGTAACCCTTGCACGAGTTATTCACATTGTGGCCGTAGTTTTATGGATTGGCGGCGTGGCGATGGTGACTACCGTAATTCTGCCAGCGGTTAAAAAAATGAAAACCAAGGAAGACCAATTAAAAACTTTTGAGGAAATAGAAGGAAGATTCGCGCTACAGGCAAAAATAACCACATTGCTAACGGGAATTTCAGGATTTTATATGCTTTACAAACTTGATGCCTGGAACAGATATTTGGATTACCGCTTTTGGTGGATACACGCCATGACCCTTGTTTGGTTATTATTCACCTTAATTCTTTTCGTTTTGGAACCGTTTATTCTCCATAAATTATTCAAAAAATATGCAGCTGAAAATCCGGCCAAGACATTTCATATTGTTCACCGAGCACACTGGATTTTGTTGATGCTGAGTTTACTTACAATAATTGGCGCAGTGGCCGGAAGCCACGGATGGTTCTTTATTTCCTAATAATTTTAAATCTTTTCCGCCGCCTCTTCCCCAGTATTAATGGCCCCTTCCATAAATCCTTGCCAATCGGCCAAATGTTCCCCGGCGAAATGGGTGTGCAAAAATGATTCCTTCAAAATGGGCATTACCCGAAACCATTGGTCTTTGCCATACATAGCATAGGCCCCTTTGGAATACGTGTCCGTGCCCCAATAATAATTTACTTGCTTGTCCAATTTGTTAGCCACATTGCCAAAATGCGGACTTAGCGTTTCTGCAATCATTTTGGCATTCCAAGCGTCACTTTGGTTTGCCATAACCGCAGCTTTTTCGCCAATGCTATAGGAAATAAGCACGCCTTTAGCTGACTTTTGGTTTTTGGTGGCGTGGTAAAAATAATGCGGACTTTGGTCGGTTATCATATCAAAACTTTCGTCCTTCCAAAACCGATCATTGAACAACATAGCGTGTTTGTTGATTCGGGCGTATTGCAACTCGTTGATGGCGCTCACTTTTTCAGGTGGCAGACCGGGTTGCCAATCTATTTTGTTCATCGCGAAAGTGGGAATGGTGCAAATAAGTTTATCGGCTTCGAACATAGTTCCGTTGTCACAAAACACCTTCACTTTTCCATCCTGCACAATTTTGCTGACGGTGTGCTTCAGTAGAATTTTATCTTTTCCTATTTTTTCCGAAAGGCGTTCGGCAAGCATTCCGTTTCCGCCTTTAATTTTCAGGTCCATTTCGTTTTTTTCGCTGCTTTCGGCATATTCGGCCAAAGCCGCGAAGGATGAAACATGACGGATGCTTTCCCCAAAATCTGTACTGTCCAAAAGTTCGCGGATATCCAAATCACGGCCATCACAACCGTTTTGGACCAAATAGCGCCACCAATCCATTTTGTCCAGAACAAGCTTGTCCCTTTCCGAAAGATGGCCGTAATCCTCCAGCATTTTGGTCATTTTGTTGTTCCAATTAGCGCTATAATCCCATTTTCCCGCGGGGGAATATTCACCTTTGTAAATCATGTGGGTATCAAACTGGTTGTTTTGAAGTTCCAAGTTCAGTTCGCCACACAATTCGTGAATACGCGTATGTGAATTTCCCACCCATTCGCCGCCGAGTTCCACCATTAGATCAGTGTCCATTTTATGCGAAAACACGCGCCCACCAATTCGCGGGCGGCTTTCCAAAATAATACAGTCAATATTGCGCTGTTTCAGTTTATAAGCTGCGGAAAGTCCGGCGAATCCTGCTCCAATAATAATCACCGATGCGGGTTTGGAAGAAAAAATATTTCCGAAGGAAGGCGTTGGCAATAAAATAGTACCCGCGGTAGCCACAGTTACCTGTTTGATGAATTTTCTACGAGTTGTCATAATGGTTGGTTGTTAGTGGTTAAATTGAATATTTCGAAAAATAAAAAAGGTTTTTCTAATAGAAATAACTCCGAAGAGATATCTCAACTTTCTAATTTTCAATCCCTAAAATACATTTTAATTCATTTTGCTGCGTAACTTCAATTTAAAATTTTCAAAAAAAAACAACTTCCAGAAAGCAGTTTTCCCATATCGATTAAATACGTAAATTTGGCCATCTCCCCTGTTTTTCATTTGCGATTTTTCATAAAAAGCAAACCTTGCATTTCAAAAAAAACAAAAACAATGAATGAAATAAAATGCCCAAGTTGCCAAAAAGCCTTTAAAATTGACGAAGCCGGCTTTGCCGATATACTGAAACAAGTGCGCGACCACGAATTTGAACACGAACTCAAAAACCGCTTAGATCTTGCCGCAAAGGAAAAGGACAGCGCCGTTAAGCTCGCCGAAGCCAACATAAAAAATGTATTGCAGGAAGAACTTTCAAAAAAGGACCACGAGCTCATCCAATTAAAAGCAAAAAGCAGCAGTGAGCTCGCCGAGAAATTGGCCGCCAAAGAAAGGGAAATTAGCGAACTTAAATCCCAAAGCGAGCGTTCCATGGCCTCACAATTGGCAAAAAAGGATGCCGAGATTTCCGATATGAAATCGAAAATACAACATGCCGAAATAGACAAAAAACTAACCGTGGGCGAGGCCATCCGCGCCATTGAAAAAGAGCGCGACACCCTTGCGAGCGATTTAAAAATAAAGGAAACCGAAACCCAACTGCTTGAAAAATCCATTCGGGAACAGTTTACGAACAAGCTTATTGTAAAAGAGGAAACCATCAAAATGAAGGATGATGAAATTGCACGTTTAAAGGATTTCAAACAAAAACTTTCCACAAAAATGGTGGGCGAAACCCTGGAACAACATTGCGAGGCGGAGTTCAACAAACTGCGCGCAACCGCCTTCCAAAATGCCTATTTTGAAAAGGACAACGACTCAAGGAGCGGCAACAAAGGCGATTTTATTTATCGGGAAAACGATGAAGCCGGGAATGAGGTCATTTCCATCATGTTCGAAATGAAAAATGAGAACGATGAGACTGCCACAAAAAAACGGAACGAGGATTTTTTCGCAAAACTGGACAAGGACCGCACCGAAAAGAAATGTGAATACGCCGTGCTGGTTTCCTTGCTGGAGGCCGAAAATGAACTTTATAACACGGGCATCGTTGATGTATCACACCGTTTCAAAAAAATGTACGTGGTGCGGCCGCAGTTTTTCATTCCCATCATCACCCTGCTCCGCAATGCGGCAATGAACTCCATGCAATACAAAACAGAACTGAGTTTGATAAAAAACCAAAATGTGGACATTACCAATTTTGAGGAAAAGATAAACACCTTCAAGGAGGGCTTTGCGCGCAATTATGATCTGGCCAGCAGGCAATTCAAAACCGCAATCGAGGAAATAGACAAAACCATGGACCACCTCCAAAAAACAAAGGATAATCTGTTGGCCTCCGTAAACAACCTACGCCTTGCCAATAACAAAGCGGAAGATTTGACCATTAAAAAACTGACAAGGGGCAACCCAACGATGACGGAGAAGTTTGAGGGGCTTTCTGGGAAAGGGAATGATTAATTTACTTCTATGCGGTTTCTGTAACAATGGTGTTTAATTTGGATTATATTTGAAAATATACTTGCGCACATGTGCGGAATAACAGCAATAAAGATTGAAAAAACATTTGTTTATGGACTTGTTAGGCAACATATGAAAAAAGCAATCGTAATAGTAATAACAATTTGTCTTTCAGTCCATAGTTGTTCAAAATCTACAAACTTATCGGATAGGAAAAAACATCTTTCTGAATATGGATTTAAAGGTAAGGTGAAATCTGTTAAGTCCGAACTTTTTAATCTAATTATAGAAAAAGACACGTTCAGAATTGGAGAAAAAATTAACGGAATTTCAACTGACCGAAATGAGTTATTAGAATTCAATAAAACTGGAAATTTAATTTTCTCAAAGGAGTTTCTTGCAAATGGGAAAGTAAGCGAAGAAATATTAAACACTTATGACAAAAATAATAAACTAACTGGGCGAAAAGTAATCGATAATTACGGAAAAGGAACCATTATCAATTATAAGTATAGCTATAATTCAAGTGACAGCTTGGAACAAGTCATAGTATCAGGAAAAAACTTCAAAAGAATTCACAAAATAGAACGTGACAAGAAAGTTAGACCAATAAAAAACTTGACAATCCAAAATGACACAATTTTAACAACCTATATTGTTGAATATGACCACAACAACAATGTAATAGCTGAAAAGCAATTTAAAAATAAGAACATTCCAATTAAATTAATTGATAGAACATTTAACACAAATAACTTAAAAGTAAAAGAACAAATTGTTGAATATAGCAGTTGGGATACTTTAAGATATCAAAACGAGTTTATCTATGACAAAAATAAAAACTTGACACTTGGAAAATATAACATTGAGAATGATTCAAGATTTAATACAGTAAAAAACACTTACCATAAAAACGGAAAAATAAAAGAATCAATAAGTGAGTTTGGAGAAAGCGACTATTCACTTATCCAAAATCAAAAATTTAATGAAAATGGAGATTTAATAGTACAAGCTGTAAATACAAGTGATGGAGAAACAAAAGATATTTGGGAATACAAACTGAAATATGACACGAATAATAATTGGATTGAAAAAATCGAATATAAAAACAGTAAACCTTTAAGAATAGTAAAAAGAGAAATTGAATACTATAAATAAAACACGTTGCCTAACAGGCGTGTATAAGAAATAGCGGGTTCAGTGCTAAATCAAAGGTCTGTGCTTCTAATAGAAGTCAGTACCAAACCGAAAGTGAAGTGCTTTTTATTCCGCTACTTCTCATACACCAATCGTTACCTGCAAGCTGAAAATCGAATTCTATGAAAAAAATCTTGATTCTATTATTATTTATATCAACTAATATTTATGCTCAATGCGACTGGAATTCTTTCTTTCCATTTCAAGCAGGAAATTCAAAGTTTGACGTTGCTCGAATTAAAAGTACAAACCCAACAGTTGCGGACACAGAAGACAAATATGGAATTAGGGATGCAATAGAAAAAGTTAATAACAGATATCAAAAATTTGACTATTTAAAAGATAGTGTCTATATCAATGTAATTAATCTTCGATTTGTGAATAATAAGTGTTTTACAGGCTCAAGCAACCGAATTCAAATTACTCTATCAGATGATAAACTTCATAAAGGAACTGTCGAGTTAAACTACGATGACTATGACACAATGAAGGAACAATACGATGAATTACTGGAATTAGTGCCTAACGAATATGGTTACACAGTACCATTTGAAATATGAAATAAGAAAACTAATGAAAAAACAGGAGAAGGGCTTTGGTTTGTGACTAAACCAAAACCAGAAGAAGGTGATAAAATAAACAGAATTGGAATAAGCTATAGTTTTGATTTTAAAATGGTTTGGGATAAAGAAAAGAAGGAATATTATCGCACAAACGAAATTGAATCTTATACTATAGAAATTGATTTTGCGGATTTAAGACAATCAAAACTAACAGGAAAAGGGTATTAAATAAAGCCAGCAGGTAACATCGGTTTTGCAAGAGAGCGGGCGAAGTACTTCGTATCAACATTTTTGCTAAATTTGAAGTTCGTTTCTTCGATTGAGCATTTGTGCTAAAATCCGCTCCCTCGCAAAGCCGCGGCTCGTTACCCACAAGCTAAAAAAATGACCATTACACCAAAAATATTTCCTTTTCCCAAAAACCATTTCCAATAAAAAATTATCAATGTCTATCAAAACTTTAAAAAGAAATTGCTAATTCAAATATTAATCGTAATATTGCAATTAAACAATGAATGAATATAAAATATGTACACAGACCAACAAAAAAAAATCGCTTTATTCGCAAAAGTCTTTGGACATCCAGCAAGAGTGGCGATTTTACAACAATTATTTGAAATTGATGCTTGTTATTGTGGGGATTTATCTGAAGAAATTGGACTTGCACAACCCACCATTTCCCAACATCTGAAAGAATTAAAATCCGTTGGACTCATCAAAGGAACTGTAGAAGGCGTAAAAGTTTGCTATTGTATCGACCACGAAAACTGGACTAAAATGAAAGATTTAATGCACCAATTTTTAGACAAAGACATCCCTAAAGCAGATTGCTGCTAAGTTTTTTTATCTCAATCAATCGTTTAATCGCAATAAATAAATATCAAAATGACATTATCAGAAATTAAAAACAAATTGAATAAACTGGATAAGATCGGTTTCCAATTACCAAATGGAAAATTAGTACCCAACCACTTTCACGTAACAGAAGTTGGAAAAATCACAAAGCATTTCATTGATTGTGGCGGAACTGTTAGAAACGAAGAGGTAGTAAACTTTCAACTTTGGAACGCCAATGACTATGACCACAGATTACATCCTGATAAATTATTAAGCATCATTGAACTATCGGAACGCATTTTAGGGATTGAAGATTTAGATATCGAAGTGGAATATCAAGGCGATACGATTGGGAAATTCGGACTTGACTTTGATGGTAAAAATTTTTTGTTAACCAATAAACAAACCGATTGTTTGGCAAAAGATAAATGTCGGATTCCTGAAGAAAAACCAGAAGCAAAATTATCTAATCTAAAAAATGAATCTTGCACGCCTGGCAGTGGCTGCTGCTAAAATAATAATTGAATATTAAGAAAATGCCAATTACAAAACCAACTTTGTTTTCAGAAATTGCCCAGGTAATTAAGGGATTAAATCCTCAAACAATTTCAACTGAACGTAAGGCAATTTTACAACCACTAACGGAATTTATACAATCTAAAGTTTCAAATCAGCAAGATATCAGAATCAACTTCATCTGTACTCACAATTCACGAAGAAGTCATTTATCACAGGTTTGGGCACAAACTTTAGCTTTTCATTTCAATATCAAAAATGTATTCTGTTATTCAGGTGGAACAGAAAGTACGGCACTTTTTCCAATCGTTGCAGAAACTTTGCAAAATTCAGGTTTTCAGATTAAAACTATTTCAAAAAACGAGAACCCAATTTACAGTATTAAATATGCGTACAACCAGCATCCTATAATCGGATTTTCAAAAAGATTGAATGATGATTTTAACCCGAAATCTGAATTTGTTGCAATTATGACTTGCGATTCAGCAAACGAAGCCTGTCCGTTTGTTCCAGGTGCTGAAAAACGCATTCCCATAACTTTTGAAGACCCAAAAGCATTTGACAATACACCACAACAGGCAGAAAAGTATAATGAAAGAAGTCTGCAAATTGCAACAGAACTGTTTTACGTTTTCTCTCAAATAAACTCATAAATAATGGCTACAAAAAAAATAAGTTTTCTCAATAATTATTTAACGCTATGGATTTTCATTGCTATGCTGTTAGGTGTGGGAATCGGATATTTCTTCCCATCTTTTCCAAGCATTATTGATTCAATGAGTCAAGGCACCACTAACATTCCCATAGCCATAGGATTAATTTTAATGATGTATCCCCCTTTGGCTAAAGTGAATTATGCTCTTTTGCCAAAAGTTTTTAGAAACACTAAAATTCTTTCCATTTCACTTTTTCTAAATTGGATAATTGCTCCCGTTTTAATGTTTGTTTTGGCAATTACTTTTTTACGTGATTATCCAGAATATATGGTAGGCGTTATTTTAATTGGATTGGCTCGCTGTATCGCAATGGTTTTGGTTTGGAACGACCTTGCGGAAGGGGATAGCGAATATGGAGCAGGTTTGGTCGCTTTAAATAGTATTTTCCAAGTTTTTGCCTATAGTTTCTATGCTTGGATTTTTATAACGGTTCTCCCACCGTATTTTGGATTTGAAGGGGCTATTATCGATATCTCAATTGGTACGGTGGCAGAAAGTGTAGCAATCTATTTGGGACTACCCTTTTTAATGGGAATTTTAAGTAGAGTGATTTTGGTAAGGTTAAAAGGAGAAAAGTGGTACACAGAAAAGTTTATTCCTGCTATTTCACCAATAACGCTAATTGCGTTATTATTTACCATTGTCATTATGTTCTCGCTCAAAGGTGAGTTAATTGTTGAAATTCCAATGGACGTTTTAATTATTGCAGTTCCTTTAATTTTATATTTTAGTTTAATGTTTGTCATCAGTTTTTTCTTTACTAAAGCACTGGGAGCTTCCTATAAGGAAAATGCAGCCGTCTCATTTACAGCAGCAGGAAATAACTTTGAATTGGCAATTGCTGTTGCTATAGCAGTATTTGGATTAAATTCCGGACAGGCTTTTGCGGGTGTAGTTGGACCATTAGTTGAAGTTCCAGTTCTTATCTTTTTAGTGCGAGTTTCATTTTGGTTAAAGAAAAAATATTATGACAAAATCAGTATTTGATGACGTATTAAAGGAAGAAAGCCAGTGGGTAACATTGTATAAGCGTAATGCGGGATTTATTGCTAAATTGAACATTTCATCACGTAATAAAATTTTAGATAAAATGAAAATCCCGTCTTCGCAAACCCGCACTACGCTTATACTTGACCGTTGTGCGTCAGCATAAAAAAATCCATCATTCAAATTTGTTTCCTAAAAGAGAAACTTTTATCTTTGTAAAGACAAAAAAATTTGCATGGACGAATATAAATTCCGAGTAGAGTTTTTGGAAGATGCAAAAGAGTTCCTTGACGGACTAGACGAAAAGACGCGAGACAAAATCTATTACAACATCTGGAAAGCTCGAATTACGTACGACAAAGAACTTTTCAAAAAACTTCAGGACGACATTTGGGAATTTAGAACAAAGTTCAACAAAACTTATTACCGGCTTTTTGCTTTTTGGGACAAGACCGACAATCAAAACACCGTAGTGATTTCGACACACGGACTGATAAAAAAGACTGGAAAAACACCAAAAGAAGAAATAGAAAAATCGGAACGACTGAGGGAACAATATTTTAACGAGAAAAACAAGAAGAAATGAAAACGTACAG
>JBEBRF010000040.1:0-19225 GCA_040394975.1 Aequorivita soesokkakensis | reverse complement strand
TTTCCCACCAAACCAATTACTTCGGCGGGTGTCAATAGTTCAATCTTGCCGATATTCTTTAGTTCCTGCACTTTTTCAACACTGTCCAACGCGCCGCGAAATTCATTTCTTCTGTGAACCAATGTTACACTTTTTGCGATATTGGTCAAGAAAATACTCCAATCCAAAGCCGAATCGCCGCCCCCGGAAATAACCACATTTTTATTCCGATACAATTCCGGATCGCGAATAATGTATTCCACCCCTTTATCCTCAAAATCTGAAAGGTTCGGGATTAATGGTTTTCTGGGCTCAAAACTTCCCAATCCGCCGGCAATTGCTACAATTGGCGCATGGTGTTTTGTGCCTTTATCCGTAGTTACAATGAAGGAACCGTCTTCCAGTTTTTCAATGGTATCTGCCCTTTCGCCCAAAGTAAATCCAGGTTGGAACGGCTCAATCTGTTTCATTAAATTGTTTACCAAATCGCCCGCGAGAATCTCTGGAAATGCCGGAATATCGTAAATAGGTTTTTTGGGATATATTTCTGCACACTGCCCACCAGGTTGGGGAAGTGCATCAATCAAATGGCATTTCAGTTTAAGTAATCCCGCTTCAAAAACAGCGAAAAGGCCCGTAGGTCCAGCACCGATAATGAGAATATCTGTTTTAATCATGGAGACTATTTCTTGAATGGGTTCAAAAGTAGTTTTGGAATAGGTTTAAAAACAATGAGGATTGTCACTATTGGGAAATGCTAATAACTTTTTCAATTTGCGGCGCGTACTTTTTGATGGTCATTTCCACCCCGCTTTTCAACGTCATTTGATTGATGGAGCACCCAACGCAGGCCCCTTTCAGCTGCACATTCACAATTTTTTCATCCACGATTGAAACCAGGGCGATATCCCCTCCATCATTTTGAAGAAATGGGCGGATTTCCTCTAAAGCTTCCTCTACTTTTATTGTTAATTCTTGCGTTGTCATATCATTTTTTTACGGCGCTGCAACCCGCCATTGTTGTAATTTTTATAGCTTCGGTTGCCGGAAGGTTTTCGTTTCTTCGCACGGTTTCCTCAACAACATTTTTGGTGATGGTTTCAAAAGCTTCCTCAATTTGGGTGGCGGTCTGTAATGCGGCCGGCCTTCCGGCATCCCCTGCTTCACGAATGCTCTGTACTAATGGGACTTCACCTAAAAAGGGCACTTCCAAATCTTTGGCTAAATGTTTTGCGCCCTCTTTTCCAAATATATAGTATTTATTCTCCGGAAGCTCGGCTGGCGTAAAGTATGCCATATTTTCGATTATTCCCAATACCGGAACATCAATATTTTCCTGCCGGAACATGGCCACCCCTTTTCGGGCATCGGCCAAGGCTACAGTTTGTGGAGTACTTACAACAACGGCTCCCGTAATTGGCAGCGATTGCATAATGCTCAAATGAATATCGCCGGTTCCGGGCGGAAGGTCAATCAACATAAAATCAAGTTCGCCCCACGCAGCATCAAAAATCAATTGATTTAAAGCCTTTGCTGCCATCGGGCCCCGCCAAATTACGGCTTGGTCGGGCTGTGTGAAAAACCCAATGGAAAGAATTTTTATCCCATAATTTTCAATGGGTTTCATTTTGCTTTTGCCGCCCACATTCACTGAAAGTGGCTTTTCCATGGAAACGTCAAACATTATTGGGATTGATGGTCCATAAATATCGGCGTCCAAAATCCCAACCTTAAACCCCATTTTTGAAAGCGTTACGGCCAAATTTGCGGTAACGGTAGATTTCCCAACGCCGCCTTTTCCGGAAGCCACAGCAATTATATTTTGAATTCCCGGAATTGGCTTTCCTTTTATAAGATTTGGGTTCTGCGGTCTTGCCGGAGCTTCAACTTTTATGTTTACTTGTATTTTTGCGTTCGCATCCACTTTTTCGTGGATTATTTTGATAACATCAGCCTCGGCTCTTTTTTTTATGTGAAGTGCGGGTGTGGAAAGTTTCAAATCCACGATAATTTCGTCAGCAAAAGTGAGTACATTTTGAACGGCACCGCTTTCTACCATATTTCTTCCTTCGCCCGAAACTGTAATATTTTCAAGGGCTCTAAGGATATCTTGTTTTGAAATGCTCATTGTTTTTTACTATAATATTTAGATTGATTCTAAAGTGCAAATATAGTAAAATTAGTTGGCAGTATCCAGTTGCAGTTGGCAGTAAGTTGTTGGAGATTATTTGTAAATTTTTCAAAAATCAGGAAATATAATTAATTGGAAAAGATGGACGAAGAATTTTGGAATTTGGTATTTTATTTTTGAGATTTCTGTTTAGAGATCCTTCATCGGGTCCCAAAAATGCTTTTCAAAATCTTGGATTTTATTGTCCACAACTTCAATTCCTTCGCTTTCCAAAAGTTGTTGCATTAAATTTGTCCCTTGAAAATGGTGTTTTCCGGTGAGCAATCCATTTCGGTTTACAACCCTGTGTGCTGGCACATCTTTGCTTCCGATGCCGTTCATGGCCCAGCCTACCATCCTTGCGCTCCCGGCCGCTCCCAGATAATTTGCGATTGCGCCGTACGAGGTAACTTTTCCGTAAGGAATCAAAGCGGCTACTTGATAGACTTTTTCAAAAAAACCTTCGTTGGACATATCTATAGTTGCCTTAAAATTTTCAGCAATGTTATAATGGAAATGGCCGCCGTGACGATACCGATCACGTAATTCATATTCAGGCTTAACCTGCGTGAATGTTCCTTGGGCCTAAAAAACTGTACATACAAGGACAGACTGGCATACGTGCCCATGCCTGAAGCCATTACGGCCAGCCACAGTTCGGGCTGTGAAAATGAGAAAGCGCCAAAAGCCGAAAAAGTGATGCTTAAATAAATCCAGTATGGAACCGGAAGTATATTGAGAATGGCAATAAAAATTCCCAGAAAAAACCGGTTTCTTTTAGAATTCGTGTTATGGTCTCGAATTTCCCTTCGCGTATCCTTTGCTATTAAAATGAAATAAATGGTAAGACTGATAAAGATGCCCAATGCAACCTTCTGTAACATGCTCACTACATCTGGATGCTGCCCAATATATCGGGCAAGTATCAAGGCAAGATAGGTTTGGGCCATTACCGTTATGCAAACTCCCAAGGAAAAAAGAAAACCTCTTTTCCTTCCTTCCTTCATGCTTATTTTGGCTGCGTACATATTTATAAGTCCGGGTGGAAGAACCCCTATAAAGGAACCCAAAAAGCCAATGAGTAAGTTATAAAAAATTGCCATTTTGGGCGGATGTTTCTGTGAATATACTCAATTTCGAATTATCGGAACCTAAACCGGATATAGGTTATCTTTTTTCCAATTTCAAGATATTGATTTTCATAATAAGTCTGAATATTGGTAACGGCCGCGGGCGCGCCCTCACTGCCATACACATCGTGATGGGCATATTCAATAATTTCGCCCAATCCATGGAGAAGGCCCAAGGTGTAACCGTGCATAAACTCACTGTCAGTCTTAAGGTGGACCACCCCATCTGGTTTTAGAATTTTTCTGTACTTGGCCAAAAACGTTTCATTGGTCAATCGATGCTTGGTACGCTTGTATTTTATTTGCGGGTCAGGGAAAGTTATCCATATTTCGTCCACCTCGTTCTCGCCGAAAATCTGGTCCACCAATTCAATTTGCGTTCGCAAAAAACCGACATTCCTGAGATTTTCTTCCAAAGCGATTTTTGCGCCGCGCCAAAAGCGCGCGCCTTTGATGTCTATTCCCAAAAAATTCTTTTCCGGAGAGATTTTTGCGAGATTTACGGAGTATTCGCCTTTGCCACAGCCTAATTCCAGTACCAAAGGGTTGTTGTTGCCGAAGAATTTTTGGCCCCAGTTCCCTTTAAGCTGGGCAGTGTTCTCCATAACTTCTTCGCGCGAAGGCTGGACCACGTTGGGGAAAGTTTCGTTTTCCTTAAATCGTCTTAATTTGTTTTTGCTTCCCAAGTTTATAATTTTCGACAAAATTAACGAAATATACTCGCGAGGCAATTATTGCTACCTTTGTTTTATGCCGAAAAGGAAGACTATATTGGTGGCACCTTTATATTGGGGGCTTGGCCATGCCACCCGCTGTATTCCAATTATTCAGGCCTTGGCGGATCACGGGTTTGATGTTATATTGGCGTCAGATGGCCCGGCGTTGCTGCTGCTTCAAAAGGAATTTCCCGAAATGGAAGCTATGGAACTGCCTTCCTATAACATTTCATACCCAAAAGACGGCCGCTTTTTTAAGTGGAAATTACTGCGAAATTTGCCCCAAATTTTCAGTGCGGTTGCTTCAGAAAAAGAAATCATGCAACAATTGGTAACGGCAGGGAAAATCCACGGAATTATAAGCGACAACCGGTTTGGGATTCGGAACGAGAAGGTTCCGAGCGTTTTTATTACGCACCAAGTTAATGTTTTATCGGGAAGCACTTCGTTTTTTAGCAGTAAAATAAATCAGAATTTAATCAAAAAATTTGATGTTTGCTGGGTCCCGGATACACAAGATGCCCTTACCAATTTAAGCGGAAAGCTTGCCCACAGTAAGGGCGCTCCGTTTCCCACAGAATACATTGGCATTTTGAGCCGCATGCAAAAACGCAGCCTGCCTATTGAGATAGACATTCTGGTTTTACTTTCCGGTCCTGAACCACAGCGAAGCATGCTTGAAGAAATACTAAAGAACGCCTTGGGAAAAAGTGAGAAACGGGTTTTAATGGTGCGCGGAATTGTGGAACAAAATCAAAAAGTGGAAAATTTCAAGAATATAAAAGTGGTAAATTTTATGACAAGTAAAGCCTTGGAAACCGCGATAAACCAAAGCAAAATTGTGATTTCTCGTTCGGGATACACCACAATAATGGATTTGGCTACGCTGGGGAAAAAAGCATTTTTCATTCCCACACCGGGACAGTATGAACAAGAATACTTGGCAAAAAGATTGAAAATTTTAGGCGTAGCGCCCTACTGCGAACAGGAAAAATTCAACATGGAAGCACTGGAGGAAATCAATGAATATAAAGGATTTTGCACTGCTGAAAACGCGGCTGTGGATTTTTCGGAATTATTTTCCCTTTTCCAGGGTGAATGAAAATTCAGAGCCAATGCCGAACTGGCTCTCCACATATATTTTTTCGTTATGGGCCTCCACGATGTGTTTTACAATGGAGAGCCCCAAACCGCTCCCACCCTCTTTGCGTGAGCCACTTTTGTCAACGCGGAAAAATCGTTCAAAGACTCGGGCCATGTTTTCTTTCACAATTCCTTCGCCGTTATCGGTAACGCGGACCAACACCTTGTTTTTCACGATATTTTCAATGCTTACCTCAGTGGTGCCATCCTGTTTTCCATATTTGACGGAGTTCACCAAAAGGTTTGTCAATACTTGCTCGATGCGTTCGCGGTCTGCATTTACAATAATTTCATCGGTATATTGCTTGTCGAAAACCAGGGAGATGTTCTTTTTTGCTGCCTTCATTTCGAGTGAATCAAAAATGTTTTGGATCAATTCCAGGATATTGAAATTCATTTTATTCAAAACCAAACCGCCCACTTCCAGCTTCGCGATCATGTCCAGCTCCCGCACTATATAGGCGAGGCGCTCTACGCCCTTGCTGGCCCTTCGAAGATATTCCTTTCTGACTTTTTTGTCCTTCATGGCGCCGTCGAGCAGGGTGAGAATGTAACTCTGCACGGTGAACAGCGGGGTTTTTAGCTCGTGTGAAATATTCCCCATAAATTCCTTTCGGTATTTTTCGCGAATATTGAGGGTTTCAATTTCAAGTTTTTTTTCATTCACATAATTCTCCACTTCCTGCGTAAGCACTTCCATGTCTGTGGTTATGGAGGGTTGCGGAAATTCCTTTTCATTTAAAATGCGCACATCTCTGTAAATCTTTTTTATTCGGAAGTAAATAAATTTGTCAACCCGATATTGCAGTATCAAAAAGGTAGAGAGATATATAATTATGAAAAGCAGTATCTGCCAAGCCGATATACTTTGGTACAAAATATATGTGAAAATGCACAGGAAGGCAGTAGCGACGAGCGCAATTAACAGAGAAGTTGTGGCTGCAAAATTATATTTTTTTGGCAGTTTCATTTTTTATAATACGAACTTATAGCCCACCCCTTTTACCGTTTTAAAGCTGTCGTCGCCAATTTTTTCCCGAAGCTTCCGTATGTGAACGTCTATGGTCCTGCCGCCCACGATCACGTCATTGCCCCAAATACTCTCCAGAATATCCTCGCGTTTAAAGACCTTTCCGGGTTTTGATGCTAACAGCGCCAAGAGTTCAAATTCCTTTCTGGGAAGTATTAGCTCTTCCTTTCCGAGCAAAACGCTGTATTCTTCGCGGTTTATGGTCAAGTTTCCCAATTTCAATTTTTCCGTTACCTCGTCTTCCTTGAACCTTCGGAGCAAGGCCTTCACTTTACTTACGAGCACTTTCGGTTTTATTGGTTTGGTGATATAATCATCCGCCCCGGCTTCAAACCCCGCCATTTGCGAATAGTCCTCCCCGCGGGCGGTCAAAAAAGTAATGATGGTTTCGGAAAGTTCGGGGATGTCCCTGATTTTTTCACAAGCTTCAATTCCGTCCATCAGCGGCATCATTACATCCATAATGATTAGATGGGGCCGAACGAGCTTGGCCTGGGCCACAGCCTCCAACCCATTTTCTGCGGTTTCCACTTGGTACCCTTCCGAAGTTAGATTGTATCGAATGATTTCGAGAATATCGGGTTCATCGTCAACTAACAAAATTTTAATTTCCTTCTTCTTCATATTAAAAAAATATTTCTTTTCCTGCCCCAAAGATACTATTATTTAACATCGGTAAAATTCAGGTCGCTTATTGTTAACTGTCACATAACGTTTTGATAACACTCACGGTTAGGGGAAAAGTTTAGATGTTAAGTCTATTTTAAAATTACTATATAAGGGCACTCGTCTTTGTTCAAAACCCGAAACATTTTATATCTTTGCAGCAGAAATATTAAACAATTATCGATGAAAAAAATTACTTTATTTGCGGCACTTTTAGTTGGCGCCGTTTCCTTTGCCCAAGTAGCCGGAACCAGTTTTGAGGAGCCGGAAGCGCTTCCCGGAAGATATACCGATACTGGAGACCCTAACGTGGCCCACGATCTTGTGAATAATAGCGGAGAGCCCTTGGTTGATTTCACATCCACCGGCGGCGAATTGGGATTCAACGCCACTTATTCACCATACGATACTCCAGATGTTGGGCTAACTGATGGCGATTTTGTGGGCGTTACGGATTTCACTCCCTCTCCCATAGTCTTGTTTACTGACGGTTCCAAAGGCTACCAAATGAATGATATTGACGGCAACATGAATTTAGAGTTTGATTTGGTTGATTTGACCGGAGTAGCCTCACCAGCGATTTCCCTGGATTTTTTATTGTCCATTAATGAAACGCCCACCAATGGGAATTATGAAGGCGATGGCACCGTGAACCAGTCTGGCTCAGACAGACTGAGAATCTATGTTAAGGATCTTACCAACAGTACCGAAATTGATCTCTTCAACTCCACAGGAACGGACCTTGATGATTTGGTTCCCTTTGATTCAGGTTCGGGAGAGTATCTACTTCAGTGGCAGAACGTATCGGCAAACCTTATTAGCGGAACTACGGTACAACTTGTTATTGAGGGAAGGAGCAACGCGAGCGCGGAATCATATTGGTTTGACAATATTGCATTTAACGGAACGATCGGCGTAAACGGATTTTCAACCGATCAATTTTCAGTATATCCAAATCCAGCCAGCAAAGGGTTTGTGAATATCACTTCAAAAGTGAAAGGGACAAAAACCATTTCAATATTCAATGTTCTTGGAAAACAGGTGGTTAAAACCACACTTCAAGGCGAGAGGTTGGACATCGCTTCACTGAACAGCGGCGTTTATATCTTGAAGATTGAGCAAGGAAAATCCTCAACTACCACTAAATTGGTTGTTAAGTAACAAAACGCTAAACCTATATTTTTAAAGCTCCTGTTTCCGGCAGGAGCTTTTTTATTTACTTACTTTTGAAGATAAATTCTTCTTGATTGGACCATGTGGGAAAAAGAAATTTTTAAAATAAAAACCGAAAAAGATTTTGAACATCTTGCCCTAAAAATATTTCACTATCAGTATAAAAATGTGGAGGTATATCAACGCTTTTGTGACCTTCTAAAAACGGATATTTCCGAAGTAAAAAGTATTGAAAACATTCCATTTCTTCCAATCCAGTTTTTCAAAAGCCATAAAATAATAGCCAGAGAAAAAGGTGAAGCGGCAGTCTTTACCAGTAGCGGAACTACCGGAAGCACTCCAAGTAAGCACTTTGTGGCAGATTTAAATCTTTACGAAACAAGTTTTTTGAAAGCATTTGAAAAACAATACGGCCATCCTTCAAACTTCTGCATTTTGGCTCTTTTGCCGTCCTATCTGGAACGTGAAGGTTCTTCGCTAATTTATATGGTTGAAAGTTTAATTGAAAAAAGCAACCATCCCGTCAGTGGTTTTTATCTATCTGAAATGGACACACTCGCGAAAAAGTTGCATCTTCTGGAAGAGAGCGGTCAAAAAACAATACTCATTGGTGTATCTTTTGCCTTGCTCGATTTGGTTGAAAAGAGAAAATTTCAACTCAAAAACACAATTGTAATGGAAACTGGCGGCATGAAAGGGCGCCGTAAGGAAATGATAAAAGAAGAGTTGCACCAACTTTTAAAAAAGGGTTTTGGAGTTGAAGAAATACATAGCGAATATGGAATGACCGAACTACTTTCCCAATCCTATTCGTCGGGCCACGGACTTTTTACCTGCCCCCCATGGATGAAGGTACTGATGCGCGATGACGCAGACGCGCTAAGCTATGTGCCCAATAAATCTGGGGGGATAAACGTGATTGACCTTGCAAATTTATATTCATGCGCCTTTATCGCCACCCAAGATTTGGGGAAAATGAAAGGAGAAAACACCTTTGAGGTTTTGGGCCGTTTTGATGCAAGTGACGTCCGCGGTTGTAATTTGATGGTAATTTAGGGAACATTTAACAACACTGGGGAAATATTCACTGTAAGTAATCCTGTATTCCCCCGACCAAACCATTGTGAAAAAGTGATGATTTTTCATAATTTGGTTGGTTAGTTAATCGAAAAATCCCCGTACATTTTGTCGGGGATTTTTTTTATTGAATACATCTGTTCTTTTAAATTGCCTTAATTATAAAATAATTCTTCTTTCCTCGTTGCAGCAGCACAAACTTGTCGTTTATCAAATCTTTATCGGAAACGGTGAATGTATCGTCAACCTTTTCCTTGTTCACGGAAATGGAGTTCTCCTTCAACGCCCTTCGTGCCTCGCCGTTGGATTTCAAAAATCCGGTTTTCTCAGCCAGTGCACCTATAATGTGTAACCCCGCTTTAAGTTCTTTATGAGCAACTTCCGCCTGCGGAACTCCTTCAAAAACATCTAAAAAAGTGCTTTCGTTTAAGTTCTTTAAATCCTGTGAAGTAGAATTGCCAAAGAGTATTTCTGAAGCCTTCACTGAAGTTTCAAAATGGTCTGCCCCATGGACGGTTGTGGTTACTTCTTCTGCCAATCTTTTTTGAAGCAGCCGCATTGAAGGTTCCTCCCTATGTGACGCGATTAACGCAGTAATAGTTTCACGGTCCAAAAAAGTAAAAATCTTAATGTATTTCTCGGCATCGGCGTCACTGGTGTTCAGCCAATATTGATAAAATTTATACGGAGAGGTTTTGTTGGCATCAAGCCATATATTTCCTCCCTCGCTTTTCCCGAACTTTGTACCATCACTTTTTGTGATTAATGGGCACGTTAGCGCATACCCTTTGGTGCCGTCCATTCTTCGCAAAAGTTCGGTGCCTGTGGTAATATTTCCCCATTGGTCACTGCCCCCCATTTGTAGGGTGCAATCCAAAGTTCTGTTTAGGTGAACAAAATCATAGCCTTGGATGAGTTGATAAGTAAATTCTGTAAATGAAAGCCCGTCAACACTCTCCCCGCTCAATCTGGATTTCACGGAGTCTTTGGCCATCATATAATTTACGGTGATGTGTTTGCCCACTTTTCTTATAAAATCCAAAAATGAAAATTCATTGATCCAGTCATAATTATTGACCAATTCCGCTTGGTTGGCTGCTCCCGATGAGAAATCCAAAAATTGGGAAAGCTGTTTTTTAACGGATTCCTGATTATGGCGAAGGGCCGCTTCATCAAGTAGGTTTCTTTCAGAACTTTTTCCGGAAGGGTCTCCAATCATTCCCGTGGCGCCGCCCACCAACGCCACCGGTTTGTGGCCACAGCGCTGGTAGAAGGACAGAAGCATTATGGGAACTAAATTGCCTATATGCAGCGAATCTGCGGTGGGGTCAAAACCCACATAGGCAGCGCGCATGGTTTCCATCAAGTGTGCTTCGGTTTCGGGCATTACATCGTGCACCATGCCGCGCCATTGAAGTTCTTCTACGAAATTTCTCAAATTCATTGTTATTAAAATTTATGGCCCAATCAAGCCCTGGGGAATTTAAAGCCCCAAAGATACGGTTCTCCACTAAAGATTCAAGGCAAAGACGTTGAATTTCGTTAGCCAATAATTCCGCGATTCAAATTCATTTTGAGTATTTTCGCCTTATGGTTTTAGTGACTGGCGGCACCGGCTTGGTGGGTTCGCACCTACTTTATTTTCTTTCGAAAAGGAATGACCGCGTGCGCGCAGTCTATCGAAAAAACGCCGATATTGATGCTGTTAAAAACGTTTTTGCACTTTATACTCCGGAAGTAGATCCACTTTTTAAAAAGATTGAATGGGTTGAAGCCAACCTGAACGATATTCCCGCGCTTAGCGAAGCGTTCACGGGCGTTACCACTGTTTATCATTGTGCCGCTCTTATAACTTTTGATCCGGCAAAATACAAGCTTCTAAAAAAGATAAATGTTGAAGGCACCGCGAATATTGTGAATATTTCGTTGGCCCACAATGTTGCTAAACTATGCTATGTCAGTTCCGTGGCAACTTTGGGCGCCACTACCAACAATCAGTTGATCACGGAAGAAACCCCGTGGAACCCAGAGGAAAGAAATAGTGTTTACGCCATTACAAAATATAATGCCGAGATGGAAGTTTGGCGCGGGGCGCAGGAAGGGCTTGATGTAGTGATAGTAAATCCTGGCGTAATCTTAGCCACTCCCCCCTCAAAAGGCGGCAGTAGCGCTATTTTTTCAACCGCCGCCAGAGGCATTCCGTTCTATCCAACGGGCACTATGGGAGTGGTGGATGTTGTGGACGTGGCAAAATCCATGGTATTGCTTATGGATTCACCAATTAAAAATGAACACTTTGTTTTGGTGGCAGAAAATATTAGCTATAAAAAACTGCTTTCCAGCGTTGCGGTATTGTTCGGAAAAAAACCTCCAACACTAAAATTATCCAAGGGCTTTATGTATATCTTAAGTGGCGTTGATTGGATTTTGGGCAAATTCTTCGGGACGAAAAGGAGCATTCCCCGGGCAGTGGTGCGTTCCATGTTTACCAAATCGCTTTATGATTCAGGCAAACTAAAAGCGGCTACCGGTTTTCAGTTCACGCCAGTTTCCACAACCTTGAAAAGAATGGCGCAGGAACAAAAAGAAGCTTCAAATTAAACTGTCCCGTACCGGCGCTGCGGGATTTTCGGTTTCATCCTTGTTATTGGCGTCCTTCATTTGCAGGCGCTCTATTTCCCAGATGCTATCCATTTTTTTCTGCATAGTGGTGAGTCTCTTTTCCACACTTTGGATGATTTCCATATAAATATTTACATCGGCCGCATAAAATGCATTGCTTTTGGCGAACTGCAAGCTATCGATATTAAATTCCCTGTAAATCAATGAATCCATTTTTATTCCGCTGGCGGAAATTGTTTTATAATCAATACTTCGGGCGGCGTTATCTAAATAGGTTTCAATCAGAATTTCAACCATTTCGTCTTTTGCAATCAGATTTTTCGGCTTTTCCGGTTGCACAACATCTTGACAGGCGGCGAAAACCAGAATCAGGGCGATATAAAGGATGGGTTTTTTCATTTTCTGTTAAAAGTGAGGCGTTCCGGAATGCTCCTGTTGGGGAATTTTGCATTTTCATAAACCAATATGCCGTTTACAAAGGTATGGGTTACGCGCGATTTGAAGATGGTGCCCTCAAAAGGAGACCATCCGCATTTATAAAGAATATTTTCCTTTTTTACGCTCCATGGCGAATTGAGATCCACCAAAACCAAATCGGCTTTATACCCTTTGCGGATATAGCCGCGTTCCTTTATCTGAAACAAAATTGCTGGATTGTGGGCGGTTTTTTCAACAATTTTCTCCAATGAAATTTTTCCTTTGTGATAGAGCTCCAAGAGCGCGACCAAGGCGTGCTGGACCAAGGGACCGCCAGAGGGTGCCTGTAGATATTTGTTGTTTTTCTCTTCTATGGTGTGGGGCGCGTGGTCTGTTGCAATAACGTCGATCCTGTCGTCCAATAAGGCCTTAAGCAAAGAATCCCTATCCTTTTCAGATTTTACCGCAGGGTTCCATTTTATGGTATTGCCCTTGGTTTTGTAGTCAGCTTCTGAAAACCACAAATGGTGAATGCACACCTCAGCAGTAATCTTTTTTTCTGAGAGCGGCTTTTTATTGCTGAACAAATGTGTTTCCTTTTCAGTGGAAAGATGGAAAACGTGAAGTCTTGCACCGGTTTTTTCAGCAAGTTTTATGGCTTTTGATGAAGAAATATAACAGGCTTCCTCACTTCGTATTTTTGGATGGCATTCCACAGGAATATCTTCTCCATATTCGGCTCGGTATTTTTCCAGGTTCTGCTTAATAGTTGTTTCATCTTCGCAGTGTACTGAAATGAGCAAGTTTGTTTTGCTAAAAATCTCTTCCAAAATTTTTGGATCGTCCACCAACATATTTCCCGTGGACGAACCCAAGAACAACTTTAGGCCGGCCACTTTCTGTGGGTCCACTTTTAAGATTTCCTCCAAATTGTTGTTGGTGCCGCCGAACATAAATGAATAATTGGCCCAGGAGGTTTTTGAGGCAATATTGAATTTTTCTTCCAGCAGCTCAACCGTGGTGGCCTGTGGCACGGTGTTGGGCATTTCGATAAAAGAAGTAATTCCCCCGGCCACTGCGGCTTTTGATTCAGTTTCAATAGTAGCTTTATGCGTGAGGCCGGGCTCGCGAAAATGCACTTGGTCATCTATCATTCCCGGCAAAAGATAGCTTCCGTCGGCATCGATCACTTTAGTTTCGGCAGTTTTCATGCTGATGCTTTCAGAGATTTCCGCAATGCGCCCGTCCTGAACAAGAATATCGCCCTTTTTGATTTCCCCTTCATTTACAATGTTGGCATTCTTAATTAAAACTGATTTCATTTGGTTTTCTGTATGCTTTTAAATATGGAATAAGAATAACATTATGGCCGCGCCTGCCCTATATTCAATTAATGAAAGGAGGTTCGGTGGAATTTTTTTCTGTTGAATACACTTTGGAATTTCAGGGCAATCACACCAAAAATTGCTTCGGAAATAATGCCCGAACTCATTTTGGACTCTCCTTTTGTGCGGTCAGTAAATATCACGGGGACTTCCTTAATCTTGAAATTGCTGATGTGCGCCTTAAATTTCATTTCAATCTGGAAAGCGTATCCCACAAAACGAATATTGTCCAGATTTATGCGCTGCAGTACTTTCTTTTTGTAGCAAATAAAGCCGGCGGTTGTGTCATAAATGTCAAGGCCCATTAAAAGACGAACATATTTTGACGCCAGCCACGACATCAGCACGCGGCTCATGGGCCAGTTTACCACATTAACGCCCTTCACGTAGCGCGACCCAATGGCCATATCATTGCCTTCTTTGTGGCAGGCATTGAAAAGGCGAATTAGATCGTTCGGGTTATGTGAAAAATCTGCGTCCATTTCAAAAATATAATCATATTCCCGTTCCAATGCCCATTTGAACCCCTCAATGTATGCCGAGCCCAACCCAGTTTTTTTCTCGCGTTTTAAAATAAATAGCTTGCCCGGATAATTTTTGAAATGTGATTCCACGGCCTGTGCAGTACCATCGGGAGAATTGTCATCCACCACCAAAACATGGAATTCCCGCTGCAACGAAAAAACCGTACGAAGAAGTCGTTCTATGTTCTCAATTTCATTGTAGGTTGGCACCACCACCACCGCCTTTGACATACTCCCATTTTAGCGCAAATGTACCCTTTTTTGAATAAATAAATGTGAAGTAAAATCTAATTCATAAAGCAAAAACAAAATATATTTTGCTGTACCTTTACAAAAAAAATTGCCGTGGATTTTAAGGAAAACCTTATAGTATCTACCGACTGGGCTACTTATTCGCTCTTGGCCTGCTACATTCTTTTTGCGCTCTCCAGGTATTTTTATCCAAAAAGGTTTTATGAGTTTTCGCTGCTGCCGATCACCAATCAGTACTTTTTTGTTCACGGAAAGAATGACGAACTGAACCACCCGTTCAATTTGATGCTTTTTGCCGCACAGATTTTAAGTGTTTCCATTTTCGCCCATTTATTGTTCCAAGTTTTCGATCCAACCGAAGTGGAGCAAAACCGATGGCTCTTTCTGCAAATTTGTACAGCCTACAGTATTTTCATCCTAATTAAGTTTTCATTGGAAAAAATTGTGGCCAATATTTTTTCCTTAGATGAAATTATCAACAATTATTTATATCAAAAGTTAAGCTACCGCAATTTTCTGGGCATACTGATTTTTGTTGGGAACCTATTTTTTCTTTATGCATTTTCGCCCACGCCCTTTTCCCTGTTGGCTTTTGGAGGTTCGGCCCTTGCCCTTAACGCTATCGCGCTGCTATACAGCTATAAGAAAAACGGAAATTTGATATCCCGTAATTTCTTCTATTTTATTTTGTATCTTTGCGCACTTGAAATCGCACCCTATATTATCCTCTATAAAGTGTTTCAATAGCAGGCTGATATTATAAAAAATCAGAACTATCTATGAAAGTGAAAACTATTTTGGTTTCCCAGCCCGAGCCTAAAATTGAAAACTCTCCCTATTTCGATTTGATCGAAAAGCAAAAGGTGAAGATAGATTTTCGTCCCTTCATCCATGTTGAAGGCGTTCCAGGCAAGGATGTTCGGGCCCAAAAAGTTGATCTATCCCACTATTCGGCAATCATCTTGACCAGCCGAAACTCTGTGGACCATTATTTCCGAATTGCAGACGAGCTTCGGTTTAAGGTGCCAGATACCATGAAATATTTTTGCTTAAGCGAAGCGGTAGCCTATTACCTTCAAAAATATGTGATTTACAGAAAGCGAAAGATTTACGTTGGGAAAAGAACCTTTTCCGAGCTTGCGCCGCTGATCAAAAAATATAAAAACGAAAAATTCCTGCTTCCCACCTCTGATAAACTCAAGCCTGAGGTCCCTCATGTTTTGAATGAATTGAAAGTGGATTGGAAGGAAGCCACTTTCTACAAAACGGTAATCAGCGATCTTTCAGACTTGAGAGATGTTTATTATGATATCCTTGTATTCTTCAGCCCCAGCGGAATCCAATCGTTATTTGAGAACTTTCCAGATTTTAAGCAAAACGATACCCGCATTGCCGTTTTTGGAAACACCACGGTAAAAGCTGCGACAGACCAAGGCCTACGTGTGGATATTCAGGCCCCCACGCCCGAAACCCCTTCCATGACAATGGCTTTGGAAAAATATATCAAAGAAGTGAACAACAAAAAATAAAAATTGGTTAATTGCGAAAACAAAAGAGGCTTGCCCAATGTGGGCAAGCCTCTTTGTTTATAACTGAAAAAGGTTCTTATACCGAAACGGGCGCACCTGCAAGAATCTCCTCATTTGCATAGGCTTCAAATTTTGAAAAGTTTTCTTTAAATGAGTTTGCCAATTCCCGAGCTTGAATGTCATACGCTTTTTTGTTCTTCCAAGTTTCCTTTGGATTCAGGATATCGGAGGGAACATTTGGACAGGATTTCGGCATCATTAAATTAAAGATTGGGTGCTTCTCGAATGCTACTTCTTTCAGCTTTCCTTCCAGCGCAGCGGAAATCATGGCTCGTGTATATTTCAATTTCATTCTGTTCCCTACCCCATACGGCCCACCGGTCCACCCGGTATTTATCAGCCACACATCTACCCCGGCCGTTTTCATTTTTTTGCTCAACATTTCGGCATATTCTGTTGGGTGCAGGGGCATAAATGGCGCTCCAAAACAAGCTGAAAAATTTGGCGTGGGCTCGTTTATTCCTTCTTCGGTACCGGCTACTTTCGCCGTATAGCCACTAATAAAGTGATAGGCTGCCTGCCCGGGACTCAATTTTGAAATGGGGGGCAATACTCCGAATGCATCTGCCGTCAAAAAGAAAATATTCTTCGGATTCTGGCCCACAGAAGGCACTTGGATATTGTTGATGTGGTGAATAGGATAACTCACCCGTGTGTTTTGGGTAAGGGAAGTATTGGCATAATCTACCTCTCCATTTTCATCCATCACAACGTTTTCGAGAATAGCGCCCGGCCTGATTGCATTAAATATGTCGGGCTCATTTTCTTCGGAAAGGTTGATGACTTTTGCATAACAGCCTCCTTCAAAATTGAAGATTTTGTTGTCCTCGGTCCAGCCGTGTTCGTCATCGCCAATCAATTTACGTTCGGGGTCTGCAGATAGGGTTGTTTTTCCCGTACCGGAAAGTCCGAAGAATATGGCAGTTTCGCCGTTTTCGCCAACGTTGGCCGAGCAGTGCATGGGCATGGCATTTTTATCAACGGGAAGAATAAAGTTGAGTGCTGAAAAAATTCCCTTTTTAATTTCACCGGTATATCCGGTTCCGCCAATTAGGGCAATTTTTTTAGTGAAGTTTAAGATGGCAAAATTATGCTGGCGCGTGCCGTCCACTGCCGGATCGGCCACAAAGCCGGGAGCATTTATTAGTAACCATTCGGGCGTGAAGGAATCAAGTTCTTCGTCATTGGGGCGAAGAAACATATTATGGGCAAACATATTGGCCCAAGGGGTTTCCGTAATAACCCGAATGTTCAGTTTATATTTTTCATCTGCACAGGCATAACTATCGCGCACGTACACTTCTTTTCCCGAAAAATAATCAGCTACTTTGTCATAAAGTTTATCAAACATATCTGGCGGAAAGGGAATATTCACGTTGCCCCACCACACTCTTTCACGGGTTACATCATCTTTTACAATAAATCTGTCCTTTGGCGACCTGCCTGTGAATTCGCCGGTATTTACTGCCAAAGCACCGCTGGCCGCTTCTTCTCCTTGGCCTTTTTGCAATGTTTTTTTGTGGAGTTCTTCTGAAGAAAGTTGATAGTTAACTTTTGCGTTTTTGATTCCGTATTTTTCAACCGAAATTGGTTCCTTAGATTGGTGTTTATCGACCATACCTTTTATAAATTTTGTAGAGTACAAAAGTAGCAAAACTTAAAGAGATTGAAGAATATAAAAAAAACATTTATCGCTTCTTTAACGAAAGTGTTTTTACCGCAAACCAAATCCAGCCCAATATAAAGCACAAGCCGCCAATGGGGGTTATAAACCCTATTTTGGCTGCATTGAATGGCAAAATATCATTCAGCGCAAGCAGATAAAGCGAACCCGAAAAAAGCAAAATCCCAAAAATAAAGAACCAAAACACAACCCTTTTCAGCTTTTCTGAAATGCCCGGAGCCACTCCCAATACTAAAATTGCAAGAGAATGGTACATGTGGTACCGCACCCCGATTTCAAAAGTATTTAAGGCGGAGGTTTCTAAAACATTGCTTAAACCATGCGCCCCAAACGCTCCGAGGGTGATAGCGGCCGCCGCGAGAAAAGACGCGGCAACTACCAGATTTTTATCTAAAACCATCATTTTTGAAAATTGAAATTAGTAATTTCGTCCATTATTTCTCCAAAGTTAACAAAAACCCTCCCAATGAGAAACATATTGATTATCGGTGCCGGCAGATCGGCCACAAGTTTGATACGCTATTTGCTGGACAAAAGCGAACAACAAAAACTATACATCACCATTGGGGATATTTCCATCAAGTCTGCCCAAAAATTCACGAGCGGCCACCCCAACGCCCGCGGAATCCTGCTCGATGTTTTTAACGAAATCCAACGTCGCGAAGCAATCGAAAACAGCGATTTGGTTATCTCAATGTTGCCCGCCCGCTATCATATTGGAGTAGCCAAGGATTGTTTGGAATTCGGGAAACATATGGTTACAGCTTCCTATATAAGCAAGGAAATGCAGTCTCTTAACCATAAAGCCGAAGCGAAAGGCCTGGTTTTTATGAACGAAATTGGCCTCGATCCGGGAATAGACCACATGAGCGCCATGCAGGTAATTGACAGAATTCGCGCCAAAGGCGGAAAAATGCTTCTTTTTGAATCGTTTTGCGGAGGATTGATTGCGCCGGAAAGTGACGATAATCTCTGGAATTATAAATTCACTTGGAACCCCCGAAACGTAGTTTTGGCCGGACAAGGCGGTGCGGCCGAATTTATTCAGGAAGGAAAATACAAGTACATTCCGTATCACCGTCTTTTCCGACGGACGGAATTTATAAACATTGAAGGTTACGGGAAATTTGAGGTTTACGCCAACCGAAATTCATTACAATACCAATCTATTTATGGTTTGGAAAATATTTTGACGCTCTATCGCGGCACCATTCGTCGTGTAGGTTTCAGCCGAGCGTGGAATATGTTCGTGACCTTAGGAATGACCGATGACAGCTATACCATTCCCGATTCTGAAAATATGAGCTATCGCGAATTCGTGAATCTTTTTCTTCCCTATTCGCCTTCCGATACGGTGGAATTGAAACTTCGCCACGCCTTGAAAATTGACCAAGACGATTTAATGTGGGAAAAGCTGGAAGAACTCGATCTTTTCACAAAAGAAAAAACCTTGGGAATAAAGGACGCAACGCCCGCGATGGGACTTCAAAAAATATTGGAAGACAAATGGACTTTAGCGCCGCACGATAAAGATATGATTGTGATGTACCATAAATTTGGGTATGAATTGAATGGAAAACAATACCAAATTGACAGCCACATGGCGCTTATTGGCGAAGACCAAACCCACACGGCAATGGCAAAAACCGTTGGACTTCCCGTTGCAAT
>JBEBRF010000039.1:0-19231 GCA_040394975.1 Aequorivita soesokkakensis | reverse complement strand
CGTGAGATTTGAACTTAATGTGGTAAGAATTTCGCTTTCATCTATGGAATAAATGTCTTCGCCATTAGTCATTTTTTTCAAAAAAACGGCGACAATTAACGGAATGGTCCCGAGTTGGCTCGCTACAAAAATAATGATGAATCCCACCAGGTAGCGCCACCATTCGTGAAGGTTATTAAAGGCTTGTTTTATGTACATTTTTGTTATTGGGTTATTGGTTATTGGGTTATTGGGTTATTGGTTACTTTAACTGAAATTTCCATACAGCGGAAGGATTGTATTGTAACATTCCGCTTGAAACTTCCAGCGGACTTTCAACATTATTGGTGTAAAGGCTGCCTGTGCCCAAACCTTGCGGCAATTTACTGTTTTTTGTAAAAGTATATTGCGAAATGGCGTTCAAACCCACATTGCTTTCCAAAGCGGAAGTAATCCACCAACCCGCATTAAATTTTTCAGCGAGGTTTATCCAGCTATCGCTTCCGCGGAAACCGCCAATTAGCGATGGTTTTAGGATTATGAATTGGGGTTTTATAGTTTCGAGCAAGTTGTTTTTTTCTTCTTCTGAGAAAATACCGATTAGCTCTTCATCCAACGCAATGGGCAGCGGAGTTTCCTCGCAAAGCCGCGCCATTTCCTGCCATTGGCCTTGTTTTATGGGTTGTTCTATGGAATGAAGTTGTAAATCTGAAAGCACTTTCAATTTTTCCAACGCTTCATTTTTTGAAAAAGCGCCGTTTGCATCCACGCGCAATTCCACCTCGGAAGCGGAAAATTCCTTTCGGATTGATTTTAAAAGTTCGATTTCTGTTTTGAAATCTATGGCTCCGATTTTCATTTTGATGCAAGTGAAACCTTGTTTCAGTTTTTCTGAAATCTGTTCCTTCATAAAAAGGTTGTCGCCCATCCAAACCAACCCGTTTATGGGAATTGAAGCGTCGCCCCGCGTAAATTCCGAAGGAAATATTTCAAAAGGATTTTTAGATTGCAACGATTTAAATGCAGTTTCAACGCCAAATTGGATGGAGGGAAATTCCGTTAAAGCTTCGTATAAATCTTCTTCATTTACGCCTAAAGCAATATTTTCACATACGCCTTCGAGTTCGGCTTCGTAATCGGGGCGGTCATCAATGCTCAATCCACGAAGTAAACCGCACTCGCCCACTCCCACATTTTCTTCATTTTTCAGAATAAGGAAATAGGTTTCTTTGGTTTTCAAAACGCCGCGTGACGTGCCGCTGGGACGTTTGAAGTTTAAAATGTGTTTTTGAAATGTGGCCGTCACTTTGGATTATTGGATTATTGGATAGTTGGATAATTGGATGGTTGGATAATTGGATTTTTGGATTATTTTAATGTTGATTTGAATTTTGATGTCATTTTAATAATCGATGAAAGCTTGGACAATAAAAAATCCAAATCGTTTTCTTTTAAAAAGTTTAAATCGTTTGCAATTAATAGCTGAGTTTCGATTTCATAACAGGAACCAATTGTGATTTCGAGAAATCTGGAAAAATCCTTATTGGATTTTCTGGATGCGCCCTCCGCAATGTTTGAAGGTATTGATACGCTTGCACGCCTTAATTGGTTAGTTAGTCCAAATTTTTCTTCGTGGGGAAATTTTGCAGTAATTTCATAAATATCTTTACAAAAAGCCCTACTCAATTTCCAAATCTCTAAATCCTTAAATCTGTGCATTTCCAATTATCTAAAAATCCAACAATCTAATAATCTAATAATCCAATAATCTAAATTACAGTTCTATCGATTCCCCAATTCCCAGCAACATCAAATCCTTATTGGTATCATAAAACTTGCGTTTCGCTTCTTCGTGGTCAATTTCAATATAGCCGAAAGTGTCGTAATGCACGCCCAAAACTTTGTCGCATTGCACAAAATCGCTGGCAATAATTGCATCGTCAATTCCCATCGTGAAATTATCGCCTATGGGAAGAATTGCCAAATCCAGTTTCGTTTGCATCGGAATCAATTTCATATCCATCGTCAAAGCCGTATCGCCGGCAATGTAAATGTTTTTGTGCTCGCCCTCTATTACAAAACCGCCGGGCTGCCCGCCGTAGCTGCCATTGGGAAAACTGCTTGTGTGGTGGGCAATTACGTATTTCACTTTCCCAAATTCAAACTTCCAGCTTCCGCCCAGGTTCATTGGGTGAACTTCTATTCCCTTTTCTTCGTAATGGGTTGCAATTTCATAATTGCTTACGATTATTGCGCCCGTTCTTCTTGCAATTGCGGCGGCATCCAATGTGTGATCGTTATGCGCGTGGGTCAATAAAATATAATCGGCCTTTAAATCGTTGATGTCGATTTTGTCTTTTGACAGCGGATTGCCGGAAATAAATGGGTCCACCAAAATGTGTTTTCCCTTTATTTCAATTGCCAATGAATTTTGTCCGTAAAATGTAATTTTCATAATTCTATTTTTTCAATAATGAAATCTCATTGAGATTATAACAATTTTTTGCGCTTCCAAATCCACGGAATAAACCAATCTGTGTATTTGTGTGATTCTTCGGCTCCAAAATCCGCTAAGGTTTTCCCGCAACATTTCTGGTTTTCCGATCCCTTTTTCGGGGTCTAAAATAATGGCTTCCAACAAAAGTGAAATTCGTTTTTGGATTTTTTTGTCGCCGGATTTTTTCCAGAAATCCCTCTCTTTTAAAGCTCTTTCTGTATAAACTATTTCCAAAGGTCTTCCGTTTTGATAGTTTTGGTTTTTCCGTTTTTCATTTCGGAAATGGAAGCTTCCAGATTTTCCCTGTTGGCACTGGTTGAAAGAAGGTAAAGGGTTTCTTTCCACGAATTATACTCCGACATTGAAATCATCACCACATCTTCCTGGCCCGATCGGTGAATAATTAAAGTTTGCTTGTCTTCGGAAATTTTATCGAGTTTTTCCTTTAGGTTTTTCCTTAATTCGGTGGGATTCGTGGTTTCCATAAAATAATTTTTGAAACTCAAATGTACATTATAAAGTACTTGTTTGCAATAAAAAAATCACATAAAAAAACTGAACAGAATCGCAAACAGAAAAGTGCTCAACGCAACCTTTTTCAATTCGGCATCGAGCAGCATTGGCGATTTGTTCTTAAAAACTGTTTTTTTGTTTAAAAGGAAAGGAATAAAAGCAACCAAATATAGAAATTGCAAAGGTTCGCGGTAATTTATTAACGTGTAAATTATGGCGCAAAACATTCCGAAGAGCAGTAAAAAAGCGTGATAATTTTTGGCTTTTTGCATTCCCAATTTTACGACCAACGTATTTTTCCCCGCGGCCGAATCGCTTTCAATATCGCGCATATTGTTCAAATTTAGGACCGCGGTGCTGAAACATCCAATGGCGATGGCGGGCAACAATAAATGCCAATTTAAGGTATGGGTAAACAAATAAAAACTTCCCAAAACGCTCAATAACCCAAAGAAAAGAAATACAAATATATCGCCCAAACCTGAATAACCGTAGGCTTTTTTTCCAACGGTATATTTCACCGCGGCAATTATTGAAACAATTGTGAGATTAAAAAATATAAAGGAAATGACAAAATTTTTATTTCCGAAGGCCATAAAAATCAAAACTGTGGCCAAAAAAAACGTAATGATTCCCGTAATAATCATCCCGATTTTCATTTGTTTCGGTGAAATAATTCCCGAAGCGACCATTCGTTTTTCACCATTTCTTTTGGCATCGGTACCGCGGACGCCATCGCCGTAATCGTTTGCGAAATTCGACAAAACCTGAAAACCTATCGTGACCAAAATTGCCAACCAAAAAATACTGGATTGCCAAAACTGTAACGTAATTTGCCCAAGTGCCGATCCAATAATAATCCCCGAAACTGAAAGCGGCAGTGTTCGCAATCTTGCCGCAGCTACCCAAGCTTTAATTTTTGCCATCCCATATTTTTGAGGTTGCAAAAATACGTTTAAAAAAGCGCTGTGCCAATTTTTTGAAATTCAGTAAACCTTAATTTGAATCAATTGTTTTGTTATCTTCGTTTTTAAAATTAAAACCAACATATATGAACAACTCAAACAACCATAATTTAGGCCTGCTTCTACTGCGGGTAGGTTTCGGCGGAATGATGCTAACCCACGGATTTCCAAAACTGATGAAACTCATTTCGGGCGATTTGGCCTTTGGCGACCCCATTGGCATTGGCGAACCGGCGACGCTAATTTTGGCAGTGCTTACAGAAGTGGTTTTCCCGATTCTCGTAATTATTGGTTTTAAAACAAGGTTATCCGCAATACCCGTAATAATCACAATGGCAGTTGCGGCCTTTGTTGTTCACGCTGCGGACCCTTTGGGATCCAAGGAAATGTCTCTACTTTATTTATTTGCTTTTGGGGCAATTGCACTTTTGGGCGCGGGAAAATATTCTGTTGATAAGAAATAAGTTTTCAGTAGGCAGTGGCAGTTTGCAGTAATTGCTATGAAATTTCAGTTGAAAATTTTCACCAACAATTCCTTCAATAAATCGCCCTGCGGAAGGTTGGCGGCGCCCACGCCTTTGCTTTTCATATCCACTTCGCGAATTGCGGCAATGATGGCGCTCACTTTTTTCATTGGGTAATTTCGGGCGGCAGTTTGGTAATCCTTTACAAAATAAGGATTTACGCCCAAAACTTTCGCCGCGTCTCCTTTGTTTGAAAGTGCGTGGTATTTCAGCAATTTTGAAAAGAAACTGTAAAGCAAAGCCACCGTCATAACCAACGGATTGTTTTTTGGGTTTTGCGAGAAATACTGAATGATGGCAAAAGCTTTTTTCACATCTTTTGCCCCGATCGCATTTTGAAGCTCAAAATTGTTGAAATCCTTGCTGATGCCAATGTTCTCCTCGATTAATTGTGGCGTAATCTGTTCGCCGGGTTTAATGATTAATTGCAGTTTTTCCAGTTCGTTGTTCACTTTGCTGAGATCATTCCCAAGAAATTCTACCAACATTTGCGCGGCTTTGGGTGTGATTGTATATCCTTTTCCGGCCAAAACACGCTTTATCCAATCGGGAATTTGATTTTCATACAGTTTTTTACTTTCAAAAAGAACTCCCGTTTTATCGACAACTTTCGCCAGTTTTTTGCGCTTGTCCAGCGTTTTGTATTTGTAACAGATTACTAAAACCGTTGTGGGCTGTGGGTTTTCGGCGTAAGCCAAAAGATTTTCAATGGTGCGCGAAAGTTCCTGTGCTTCCTTTACTATCACCACTTGTTTTTCGGCCATCATTGGGTAGCGTTTTGCGTTGCCAACTATATCTTCAATTGAAACATCGCGGCCATAAAGCACCATTTGGTTGAAGCCTTTTTCATCTTCCGAAAGCACGTTTTCCTCAATATATTTTGAAATGCCATCAATATAATACGGCTCCTCGCCCATCAAAAAATAAATGGGTTTGGTTTTTCCGTTTTTAATTTCGGTGATGATGGATTTTACTTTGTCTAAAGGCATTTCTTGATTTACGATTGAAGATTTTAGATTTTAGATCGAAGGGATAATTTTAAATTTTGAATCTTTGCTTATGCAAAAACTCAACTTTCCGCAGTATTCCTTCCGCTTCAAAAATAGCGAAAATAAAACGTTGGTTTTTGATGAAATCCGAAAAAAATTCGTGTTTCTCACTCCCGAAGAATGGGTCCGGTTGCACGTTGTACAATTTCTTCTGAAAGAAAAAAACTATCCCAAAAGCCTTATAAACGTTGAGAAACAGTTAAAATTGAACAACACCACAAAACGGTACGACGTTGTGGTTTTCAACAATGATGGCAGTATTTTTTTGATTGTGGAATGCAAGGCGCCTTCCATTGAGATTTCACAATTGACTTTTGACCAAATTGCGCGCTATAATCTTTCACTAAAAGCCGAATATTTAATGGTAACAAACGGTTTGGAACATTTTTATTGCCAAATGGATTTTGAAAATGAACGCTATGTTTTTTTGAGGGAAATTCCTTCTCGATCTTAGTGAGTTTGTGAATTTGTTGAATTGTTTAACTGTTGAATTGTTTAACTGTTGAATTGTCGAATTGTTGAATTAAATTTAATTGAGAACTTTTTTTTAAGTTTACGCCCGTGAAAATAGCCGTAGTTATACTCAATTGGAATGGAAAAGATTTGTTGGAAAAATTTCTTCCATCCGTAGTGCAGTTTTCTTCCGAAGCCACTGTTTACATTGCCGACAATGCTTCGGCGGACGATTCCGTTGGTTTTGTTTCAGAATTTTTTCCCGATGTAAAAATCATTCAAAACAAAGTGAACGGCGGTTATGCGAAAGGCTACAATGACGCTTTAAAAAACCTTTCCGAAGATATTTTTGTTTTGCTGAACAGCGATGTGGAAGTAACCGAAAACTGGTTGCGGCCCGTAATTTCCGAATTTGAAAATGACAATTCCGTGGTCGCCGCACAGCCAAAAATTCTCGATTACAAAAACCGGGAATATTTTGAATACGCCGGAGCCGCGGGCGGATTTATTGATAAATATGGCTATCCTTTTTGCCGCGGACGGATTTTTGATACTTTGGAAAAAGATGAAGGGCAATACAACGATATAGTCCCAATTTTCTGGGCTTCCGGCGCTTGTTTGTTTGTAAAATCAAAAGCTTTTTGGGAAGCCGGCGGATTGGACGAGGATTATTTTGCGCACCAAGAGGAGATCGATCTCTGCTGGCGTTTGCAGGCAAAGGGAGGTAAAATTCTGTATGTGGGCAATTCCCAGGTTTATCACGTGGGGGGCGCAACCCTGGCCGCTTCCAATCCCCAAAAAACATTTTATAATTTCAGGAATTCCCTTTTTAATCTTCTAAAAAATGTAAGGGGATATCAGGTTTTGGTCTCAATTTTTGTCCGGTTGCTATTGGATGGGCTGGCAGCCCTCCAGTTTGTGGCACAGGGAAAATTAAAGCATTTTTTTTCTGTTGTTCGGGCACACTTCAGTTTTTATGGAAACCTTCCAAAATTTCTTCAAAAACGCAAAAAAAATGCTTCGAAAATGAAATACTTCAAAATTAAATCTATTGTTTTCCAATACGTTATATTGAAAAGAAAGCATTTTTCAAAGTTATAACTTAAAGTATTGTTAATCGTTTCTTGACTGAAATGTAAATTAATAATTTTGGTTCAGAATTATGGAACAAACTATCTAATATAACACTTACAAATTATGAAAAAATTATTGATTTTAGCAGTATGTTCAAGTATGGCGTTAACTTCTTGTGTTTCCAAGAAAAAATATGCTGAGCTTGAAGCACAACAAAAAACAACGCAGGATTTGCTCAATACCGCCACGGTTAAACTTAATGACTGTCTTACTGAAAGAGCCGCTGCCACTGCAAGGGCAAATGAACTTCAGGAACGATTGGCCGATATGAAAAAAACCAATGAGGACCTTATTCAAAGTTCAAAGGACCTTACCATGTTAACTTCAAAAGGAGCTACCAATCTTGAAAAATCGTTGGAAAGCTTAAAGGAAAAAGACCTTAAAATTACACGTTTGCAGGATGCCCTTAACAAAAAAGATAGTGTAACACTTGCACTTGTTACAAGCCTAAAAAGTGAAGTTGGCATAAACGATCCGGACATTGAAATTAATGTTGAAAAAGGAGTTGTTTATATTTCGCTTTCCGATAAAGTGATTTTCAGAAGCGGAAGTTATCAAATTTCAAACCGTGCCAGCGAAATTTTAGGCAAGGTTGCAACCGTAATCAACGGCAAGCCAGAATTTGAGGCAATGGTTGAAGGCCATACAGATAACGTGCCTTACGGCCAAAGAGGCGAGTTGTTGGACAACTGGGATTTGAGCGTAAAGCGCGCCACTGCCATTGTTCGGGAACTTCAGAAATTGGGCGTTGCGCCATCGCGTTTGGTGGCCGCCGGACGTTCAGAATACGTGCCTTTGGTGCCCAATACTACTGCTGAAAACAGAGCTACAAACAGACGTACCCGTATCTTGATTCTTCCTAAAATCGATCAATTTTATGATATGATCGAAAAAGAAATGAAGAACCTGGAAGCATCCGGAAAATAATTTTTTTAGAAATAAATGAAAACCCGGCCCAAATGGCCGGGTTTTTTGTTATGCAAATTTTACTGTCAATTCAACCGTGTTTTTGTATCTTGTATAGCATAAACTAACCCTAACATTGTTCTGAAAAATGGAAGATTTCACCACAGATTGGACCCACCAGGAGCTGAAGGCCTATATATTGTTATGCTGTGCCCATGCCGATTTCAATATATCGCCCGAAGAAAAGAAATACATTAAATCCAGAGTTGGGGAAGAGAAATATTATAAAATCCTGAAAGAATTTGAAGAAGATAATGACTACCAACAAATTCAGAAGATAAACGCAGCAATAGAAAGGTTCAATTATTCAAAGGAAGAATTGAACGAGGCTTTCTTCAGCATCAAAAAACTGTTTTTAGTGGATGGCGAAATGGATATTTTGGAACAAAACCTATACCGCGGCCTAAAACATTTGTTGAAGCTGTAACGAAGTATTTTAGTTTCCGAAAAAAAAAATCAAACCCACGTTAGAGTTCCAGACTCCCCTTCCCTTCTCGAATTACTACCGGTTCGGCGCCGGTTAGGTCTATAACCGTAGATGGCACATTCCCCCCATAGCCACCATCAATGACCAGATCAACCAAATGGGTCCATTTCTCCAAGATAAGCTCAGGATCCGTTGTATATTCAATCAACTCATCGTCATCCTTAATGGAGGTTGAAATAATCGGGTTGCCCAATTCCTGAACAATGGCACGCGTAATGGAATTGTCCGGCACGCGGATTCCCACTTCCTTCTTTTTCTTGAAAACCGCAGGCAGGTTGCTGTTTCCGGGAAGTATAAAGGTATAGGGCCCGGGCAAATTGCGTTTCAATAATTTAAAAGTTGGGGTGTCTATTTGCTTTACATAATCACTCAAGTTGCTTAAATCCTCACAAACGAATGAAAAATTGGCCTTTTCCAGTTTCACGCCGCGCAGTTGGGCCACCCGTTCCATAGCTCTGTTGTTCCGAATGTCACAGCCCAGTGCATAAACAGTATCGCTGGGGTAAATAATCACCCCGCCATCGCGCAGGATTTTAACCACCTTCTTAATTTCCCTGGGATTTGGGTTTTCTTCGTAAATCTTTATAAATTCAGCCATTTCAAGATATTTTTATTTTAAATATAACCTATTTAAAAATATATAACAAGTATGAAATGATATCGCAACATAAATTCCCATTTTTATCGTTATGCACTACAGCAAAACCTTCACATGAAAAAGCTCTTACTTTTTAGTCTCGTTCTTTTCATTCAATCAATTTCTATTTCCTGTTCAAAGGATAACGATAAGGAACCCACACCACCGCTGGCGGAGGAAACCTTTTTAAATGTTTCATACGGAAATAATCAACTGCAAAAATATGATTTATACCTTCCCGCAAATCGTTCCGCAGAAAAAACAAAAGTAATCGTTTTAATTCACGGCGGCGGTTGGACCGGAGGCGATAAAACCGATATGGATTTCTTTATCCCGAATATAAAACTCAGGCATCCCGACCATGCAATCGTGAATGTAAATTATGTGCTCGCAGATGCCAATACCCCGGCCTTCCCCAATCAATTTTTGGATTTGGATGCCGTTATAAATAAATTGACGGATGAAAGGAATGAACTGCATATTTTGCCAGAATTTGCCCTTATCGGAGCAAGCGCCGGTGCACATATTTCATTGATGTACGACTATGTTTACGATACTGACGACCAAATAAAAATGGTGGGCGATATTGTGGGCCCGGTAGATTTCACCGATCCATTTTATAGCGAAAATCCCGATTTTCAATTTTTAATGGCCGCCTTGGTAGATGAAAACGCTTATCCACAGGGAACAAATTATGCCGAGGTTTTGAGCCCGGCGTTACAAGTGTCGCGTTCCAGCAGCCCTACCCTTCTTTTCTACGGAAATGCCGATCCGTTGGTTCCGCTTTCAAATGCCACAACCTTAAACGAAGCCTTAAATATGGAAGAAATTGACCACAATTTTACGGTTTATGAAGGAGGTCATGGAGACTGGTCGCCCACAGATTTTGAGGATTTACAAACCCAAATAAGTACGTATGTTGATGCTTATTTGGAAGTTCCGAACTAATTAATTTAGTACTTTCAATTTCGCGAAACGGAGCAACAGTTTTTTGAGACCGCCGTTTTCGAAATCTATTTCCGCTTTGGTATCGGCTCCCGCGCCTTCAATTTTAAGGATTTTTCCTTTTCCAAAGCGAACGTGCTCCACCATTGTTCCCACATTTAGATTCGCATCTTTTGCGTTGAAATTTTTATCGGTATCGCTAACCACAGGCTTCAATCGGCGCAGTTTCCGCAGTTGATCTTCGGTTGGACCTTTGGGCGGATTGCCAGCAACGGGTTTTTTTAAACGCAATTTACTGTGGTCCACCTCATCAAAAATATCGGCATCCAAAAGTGGTTTGTATCTGTTTTCAGTGATTGGCGTCAAATATTCCAAAAAGCTTTCATCAATTTCCTCAATAAAACGGCTGGGCTCGGCATCGATCAATTTTCCCCAACGGTAGCGGGATTGGGTGTAGGTTAAATATGCCTGTTTTTCAGCACGGGTTAAAGCAACATAGAAAAGTCTTCTTTCCTCTTCCAGTTCGCTTCGCGTATTCATACTCATTCCACTGGGAAAAAGGTCTTCTTCCATCCCAACAATATAAACGTATGGAAATTCCAAACCTTTTGCCAAATGCACCGTCATCAGTGCCACGCGGTCGCCGTCGCCTTTGTCGTTGTCCAAATCGGTGGCGAGCGCAACATCTTCCATAAATTCCGAAAGCGAACCCGTTGCATCAGCGATTTCCTTTTGTTCTTCCACAAAATCGCGCATCCCGTTCAGCAATTCCTCAATATTTTCAATTCGCGCAATTCCTTCTGGAGTGCCGTCTTTCTTCAATTCCTGAAGCAATCCAGTTTTTTTTGAAACGTGTTCCGAAATCTGAAATGCGTCGTAGCCCTCATTCAAAACCTGAAAACTTTCAATCATAGTCACAAAATCCTGCAATTTGTTTTTTGTGCCGGAATTTATTTTTAAATCAATTTTTTCGATGTTTTTCATCACCTCAAAAACCGAGCGTTTGTAATGGTTTGCGGCAACGATCAAGCGTTCAATGGTTGTTTCGCCAATTCCGCGGGCGGGATAATTTATTACACGTTTCAAAGCTTCTTCGTCCTTTGGGTTCAAAACCAAACGCAAATACGCCAAAACATCCTTTATTTCCTTTCGCTGATAAAAACTGAGGCCGCCGTAAATCCGGTACGGAATATCCTTTTTCCGAAGGGCGTCCTCTATCGCTCTACTTTGTGCATTGGTTCGGTACAAAACTGCAAAATCGCCATCATTGAGTTGATGGTTCATTTTGTTTTCAAAAATGGAACTTGCCACAAAACGGCCTTCGTCACCATCGGTCATTGTTCGGTTTACGAGAATTTTATTGCCTTCATCATTTGCTGTCCACACAACTTTTTCAAGCCGGGTTTTGTTCTTTTCAATAATATTGTTCGCGGCGTTTACAATGTTTTTTGTGGAACGGTAATTTTGTTCCAAGCGAAACACCTTTACTTCGTCATAATCCTTTTGAAAATTCAGGATATTGTTGATGTTCGCCCCGCGGAAAGCATAAATGCTCTGCGCATCGTCGCCCACTACGCATATATTCTGGAACCTGTCGGAAAGCGCGCGGACAATGAGATACTGGCTGTGGTTCGTATCCTGGTACTCATCAACCAAAATGTAGCGGAAACGGTTTTGGTATTTCGCCAAGACTTCGGGGAAACGGGTCAACAATTCGTTTGTTTTCAGCAAAAGATCGTCAAAATCCATTGCGCCCGCCTTGAAACATTTGTCAACGTAAGCCTTGTAAATATCGCCCAAACGGGGCATTTTCGCCATTGCGTCTGCCTCCATCAATTCCGGATTGTTGAAGTATGCCTTTACGGTAATCAAGCTGTTTTTATAGGAAGAAATGCGCGAATAAACCTGCTTGTATTTGTAAACGTCCTTGTCGAGGTTCATTTCCTTAATCACCGCGCGGATCACGCTTTGGGAATCCTGCGTATCATAAATGGTGAAGTTGGAAGGATAGCCCAATTTATCAGCCTCAAACCGAAGGATTTTCGCAAAAATACTGTGGAAGGTTCCCATCCAAAGATTTTTTGCCTCGCTTGCGCCAACAATTTTTGAGATACGGTTTTTCATCTCACGCGCGGCCTTGTTGGTAAACGTGAGCGCCAAAATATTGAACGCATCCACGCCCTGGCTCATTAAATACGCAATGCGAAAAGTAAGTACCCGCGTTTTCCCAGAACCCGCGCCGGCAATAACGATCATCGCGCCGTCCTTTTGCAGTACTGGCGCACGCTGGGCGTCGTTGAGTTGTTCTAAATAGTGTTCCAAAACTTCATTTTCTTCAAGTTGTGAAAATAGCCATTATGAAACTTTTATGGGAAGGGTTTTTGGGGAAATTATAAACAAATGGTTAGGTTGTGAGTTAGATTTTGGGAAGCGCAAGTAAAATATTGTAAATTGGTTTTTTATTATAGAAAAGGAACGCGATGCAATCGGGCACCAGCAGGGGTTGCCAGTAGTTATTCTCCGAGTTCAATTGTCAGTTTTTTTATTTGTTCGGTTAATTTTGTTTCAAGTTTTGCGATTTTGTCTTCGTCAGTTGATTCAGCTAATTTGATTAACGATTTTCCAATATTTGTTAGCCCACCAATTTTGCTTTTTTCGGACGGTGACCAAGTCGTTCCTGTTCTCAATTTATTATTTTCATCATTTTTTGCCGAGAAATAATAGTTAACTCCGTCAAATCCCAAAATTTCCTGTTCTGGGTATTCTTTGTTTTTAACCGCTACTTTAAACAGTTCGTGATAAAGTTGCATATCGGCTTTAGAAATTTCAACCGCTTTTTTTAAGACCTTGATTTTATCTTTATTCTTTTCCGTATACCAAATACTATTTTGCATTTTGTGATGCACGATATAATATTTTCCCTTTCGCTCCTCAATAGCGACAACTTCCTCTACCGCAAATGAAGGAATTATTAAAAACCTAACTTCGGGAGTATCTGACAGTCCATTCATAAGAACTTCTCTTACGAGAGAATAGTACTCAAACCTAAAATCATACTCGTCAAATATGCTCTCAACTGGTTCGAGATGTTCGTTTTGAGCTTGAATAGCAGGAATTACTAATAAAATTCCAAAAATTGTTAAAAGAATGCAGTTTTTCATAATTACTGGCAACATGCGAATAAACAAAATAGCTTTTCGGTTTATCCACACAACAAATATAAAATTTATTTCCCAGCCATCACCGCAAGCGTTTCCAACTTGGCCCCAACTTGCGGAGCATCACAGTTCTATTTGTTTTCAATTCAATTTTTTTTTAAAGACAAACAGATTTTCATTATCCATCTATTTTTAAATACCTTTATACAAAAATATTCAAATGGATTCCTTTCTATCTTTTCTTTCCGAAATCCCTTGGTGGGCCTGGGTTCTTTTCTTCTTATTGTTAGTTGCCGTTCGCGACATATTTTTCAACAAGCGCCACGCCGTTAGCCACAACTTCCCTATTGTGGGGCATTTTCGGTATATGCTGGAAAGCATTGGGCCGGAGCTTCGGCAATATATTGTGGCAAACAATCGCGAAGAACTTCCATTTAATAGAATTGAGCGAGGCTGGATTTACGCTTCCGCCAAAAACGAAAACAATTATGAAGGTTTCGGGACGGACCGCGATATTTATGAGCCCAATTATATCTTCATAAATAATTCTATGTTGCCCTTCAAAGTTGAAAAAGACAATCCAAATTATAAAAACCCTTATTTCGTGCCCTGTGCCAAATTGATGGGCGGATATCACAAACGCAGAAGGCCGTACCGCCCCACCTCGGTGATAAATGTTTCGGCCATGAGTTTTGGGTCCCTTTCGGCCCGGGCGGTTGAATCGCTGAACAAAGGCTGCGCCATGGCCTATTGCTATCACAACACCGGCGAGGGCGGACTTTCGCCCTATCACAAAACGGGGGCAGATGTTGTTTTTCACTTCGGAACGGGATATTTTGGGGTGCGCGATGAGGAAGGAAATTTCTCGATGGAAAAAATGGTGAAACTGGTGAATGAAAATCCACAGGTGCGTGCCATTGAAATAAAACTTTCCCAAGGCGCAAAACCCGGAAAGGGAGGTGTGTTGCCGGGCGCAAAAATAACCCCGGAAATTGCTGAAATACGCCACGTGCCCTTGGGCAAGGATGTGCTTTCGCCGCCAAACCATTCCGCTTTTGAAGGCGTTGACGGTCTGGTGGAATTTGTTGAAAGCATTGCGGAAGCTACCGGCCTTCCGGTGGGGATCAAATCGGCGGTTGGCCGCATGGGCGACTGGGAAAAATTGGCCAAAATAATGAAAGAAACCGGGAAGGGTCCAGATTTCATCACTATTGATGGCGGAGAGGGCGGCACGGGCGCGTCACCCCCAAGTTTTGCCGATCACGTTTCGCTTCCGTGGCTTTTTGGTTTTGCGGAGGTTTATAAAATTTTCAAAAAGCATGATATCTGCGACCGAATTGTTTTTATAGGAAGTGGAAAATTGGGTTTCCCCGCAAAGGCGGTAATGGCTTTTTCCATGGGGGCAGACTTGGTGAATGTTGCCCGCGAAGCGATGATGAGCATTGGCTGCATACAGGCCCAACAATGCCATACCAATAAATGCCCCAGCGGTGTGGCCACCCAAAATAAATGGCTGGAACGCGGAATTAATGTTGAAGACAAATCAGTGCGGGCGCATTTCTATTTTAAAAACTTCCGAAAAGAACTTATCGAAATGACCCACGCCTGTGGCTATGAGCATCCGTGCCAATTCACGATGGACGATGTGGACATGACCGTGGGCGACAAAAACCTCATCAAAACCCTTGCGCAGTCTTTTATGTACCACAAATGTGCCGTGCCTTTTGAAAGCGTAAAGGAACTTGCCCATTGCCCACATTTGGGCGGCAACTATCACGAGAAAGAAGCCAAAAAGGAAGTGAAGGAAATGCGAAAGGAAAACAAGGTAAGATATTGATCGCAATCCCCATGGAGCGGAGCGGCCGGGGGGAAATCATCGGAACAATTTTAAGAAGATTTTTTGTTGGCCTTGAGCTTCTCGCGGATTGTCCATACAACCTTTGGAACCGCTGTTTGATTACGCACAGGTTTGGGCAATCTAAAACTTGGTTCCATTCCACCATTGAATTGTTGTACACCTACAAAAAACATCTTAAGTTTGTTACTATTTTAAATGTAACATGGAAGAAGCCACTCAAATTATAAGTTATGTAGCCTATTTATTACCTGCAATTGTCGTGGGGATCGTTGCCTATTTTTTCTTCAAGGGCCACACCTCCAATGAGGAAGGAAGAAGAAGATATCTGGTGCAAAAGGAAGCCCAAAAACAAATTTTGCCGCTGCGTTTGCAGGCCTACGAGCGCATTACACTTTTTTTGGAAAGAATTGACCCCAATAAATTATTGGTGCGCGTAAAACCTTTTTCAGATTCAAAGGACGAGTATGAAAAATTATTAGTAAAAAACATTGAACAGGAATTTGAACATAACCTAACGCAACAAATTTACGTTACGCCCGAATGTTGGAATCTTGTGAATGCCGCAAAAAATGCGACCATCAATATTATTCGGCAAGGAAACATGCACGAAAAGGATGGCGATGTTGACAAAATGAGAGCCTGGCTTTTGCAGAATTTTATGGAAGAAGTTTCACCTTCACAAAAGGCTTTGGCATACGTGAAAAGCGAAGTAGCTGAACTTTTTTAACTTATTTAGGGCGAAACCATATTGTTTTTTATGGCAAAGAGCATCAGCCCTATTCGGTTTTTGATTCCTAATTTTTTATACAGCGAGTCCCGGTATCCTTCAACAGTTTTGTAGCTGCAGCTCATTGTTTCGGCTATTTCCTTATAGCTTAGGTCTGTGCAAGCCAGTTTTATAAATTCCCGCTCTTTCTTCTTTATTACGGTAGAAATGTTTTTTTCCTTGGATGCCAAAACGATCTTTGTAACAGTTTTTGAAGAATAACTACCCATCTTCATAATATCCAACAATGCCTTCTCAAGAATTTCCTTTTTGGTATCTTTCAAAAGATATCCCTTGGCGCCGGCCTGAAGCATTTTCAAAATGGTGTATTCGTCTTCTTCAACGGAAAGGGCGAGCACGCTTACATTCGGATATTCAATCTTCAACCTTTCGGCAGTTTCTATGCCATTCAAAATGGGCATTTTTATATCCATCAAAACCAAATCAGGAATGTTTTTGGGGTTCTGGAATTTGTTCAACAGTTCTTGCCCGTTATTACAAAGGTAAAGCACCCTAAATTTCTGGAATCCCTGCACCAGTCCACCAATGGCTTGACAAAGCAAGTGGTGGTCATCTACAACAACTACACTATAATCGCTCATATTTTCTGGAAGGTTTTTTAATTATTGCTTGTTGAAATCATAGACCAAATGCAACGTTGTGCCTCTATCCTTAATGGATTCAATCTTTAAGAAGGAATTTATGAGCTTTGCCCGGGTTTTCATATTTCTTAACCCAATGCCCATAAAATTTTGATCATCCTTAAAGCCCACTCCGTTGTCTGCAGCGGTAATGGACAGCTGCTCTTTTGAGTATCCCAGCTCAACCAATAATGAACTGGCCTTTGAATGTTTGATGGTGTTTGAAAAAAATTCCTGTAAAATCCTGAAAATAAAAATTTGAATATTCCCTTCAATGGGTTCTATATTTCCTTTCACCCTAAGTTCAGCCTTTATGAATTTCAATCTGTTGAACCTGTCAATCTCCATCCCCACGGCGTCCTTGAGGCTGAGGCTTTTTAGGGCTTCCGGATTTATCAATTTTGAGAGCGCGCGCAGTTCTTCTATTCCCGCGCCAATTGTTTGGGAAACTTCCTCCATCATTTCGGGTTTTTCCATGGACATTTGTGCCTGGATTTTGGCCAGTGTCATCAACTGTCCAATATTGTCGTGCAGTTCCCAACTGATGTTGCGCAAGGTCTCTTCCCTAATTTCAATCTGTGAAACCGCCAGTTCCCGTTCAAAGGCCTTCCTTGCTTCTTCCTTTTCCTGCAAAAGACGGTTCTTTCTTCGGGCAAAAACACTGAACAGTACAATTACAATAACCACCAAAGTGATGGGAATGGCAATGGCCGCTATTAATATGATCTCTTTTTCATCCATAGAAATCCCATTAAAAAGAACAGGTACATGATAATAATTAGCGAAAACTGAATTACGAGCAAAAATTCAAAAAAACTGTCCGGTTTATAAAACCATGTCTTTATAATTTTTATGGGAATATAACCAATATAAAACAAAAAGAGCCCAACGCTCACCCAGAATAACAGATCGTCCTTTATGACCAGCACTAAGGAAGATTGCAGAATGCTTATGTAGTACAGAATGATACAAAACACCAAAATAAGGGCGCCCATAATATAGGTGCGGGCGAATGAATCCAAGAATATTCCAGTGAATATTATCTCGGTAGCAAAACACACCAAAAATATCCACATGCCAATTTTGATAAAGTTTTTAAAAGTATTATTATCAATTACGGCCATAAAAACGTAAAAGAAAAATGAAAAATGAATGAGATAATACACATTAAAAACCAAATAATTGACGCCTGTAAAATTATACTTTGTAAAATAACCCGCATATTCCGTTGCAATAGTAAAGAACAGTATGACCGGTAAATATTTCACCGGCGTGTGTTTATATAACGGAAGACGAATTAGGGCAATAGCAAAAACAATGACATATAATGCCATAAACGTATTCTCGAGTATTTTTAAAATGGTTTCCAAAAAATTGGATTAATTGTTTCCGAAATCCACAGTTGGCGGTGGTGGAGCAACTTGCCCATCATTTAAAATCAAGCTGGTTGTGCCACCCCCGGGGCTGATGGTGTCGTTCATTACAAAAAATCCGGCCTGGCTCATGTGGGCGTTGGAGTCAATTTTTACCCGGTCCTGCGCCCGTTCCGTGTTGCTCGCGGTTTCGCGCAGCGGAACGGCGGTATATTTGCCGTTTTCTTCCTTAATGGAAAACCCAACGTTAATGCCCTTATATTCCATGGTAGGCACTACAAAAAAAGTATTCCTTTTGGGATATTTAACCGCAACGCCATTCGGGAAGGTGGTGCTATTGGGATAATTGGCCAAATAGAACCGCAGCGTATTGATATTTACCTTGGCCTGTGCCGCCTCCTGCTCAATATAGGAAATGTATTGTTTTATGGTTTCCAAATCATATTCAACATAGCGGCTGGGTTCAAATTTAGACCCGTCAGAAACGAGGCTGTCTTCATATTGCTGGATAATTGGCACCCGCCGCTGTGAATAGGCATCATACATTTGTTGCGCCTGTTCAACAGAAATTATATACCCTTTTGGCGGCCCATCATTGGGTTGCATACTTGCATCATGGCACGCTAATAGGGTTGCACTTCCAAATAAAATAAGAAAAAATCGAAAAGTCATGGTTGATTTCATAATAAGTAGTTTTTGGTTAAGGCTTAAAAATACGTAGAAAATTACAATCCTTAAATGAAGCACGTATCCAATTTGAACTACCATCGACAGAATCGCAGCCATCCTTTAGCTCATTCCTTTAAAATAGAATTTAAATAATTGGCCGCTTTTTCAGAAACCTGCCTTCCCAAAACCTTTATTTGTTCGTGATATTTTTCCTTTTGAAGAAGCTGATTCAATATTTCTTTTGAAAATTTTGAAAAGCGCCACGTGGGGTGAACACAGGCTTCCGCCAAATTTTTAAGCGTTTCGGTGTCCCAAAGTTGAAGTTCGTTCACAAATTCAAAAGCCTTTTCACGGATTTCAAAACTGTATTCCGTGGAAGTGTAATTTTTCAATTCCGCTAAATAATTTTCCTTTTCAGCAGTTTCATAACCATCAGTAATCAACGCCAAAGTAAGCCACAGTTGCCGAATATTTTTATTCTGAAATCCTTCGATTCCCTTTGTTTTGTTTAGATATTCTGTTCTCTTCTCCGGAAATTGAGTCCACAATTGATAGAGTGCGGTTTCCAAAGTAACGTACGAATCGTCATTTAAAAGACTTTCATATTCCGTTTGAAG
>JBEBRF010000038.1:0-19560 GCA_040394975.1 Aequorivita soesokkakensis | reverse complement strand
TGCATATAAACCGGCTCGCTCAAGTTTACGGTTTTCTTTGTTGGGTCGTAATGGTCCGTCAATTGTCCTGCAACCGAAATAACTTTTACATCGGTAATTCCATTATCGGCCAACATTTTTTCGGCAATTTCCTTTCCGCTCATACCATTTTGAAGGTGGATTTGGCTGTATTTTTTAAACTTTCTTTTCAATTGGTTGCTTACGTACCAACTCACCAAAAATATTATTCCTGCAATTATATAGTATCCCATCATTGTTTCTATTGTTTAATGTTTGTTGTATTTCTCTGTGCTCTTTGCGCCTCTGTGGTAATTATTAAACACCACAAAGGCACAGAAGGCACAAAGGTTTTGAGCTCACAATATAGCAAATAGTGTGCAAATTTTTAACCCACGATATTCACAATTTTTCCAGGCACGATTATCACTTTATTCGGCGTTCGTCCCTCTAAATACTGGACGGTTTTTTCGTGTGACATTACGGCAGATTCTATTTCTTCCTTTGTCAAATCCAATGGAAGTTCCAGCGTAAACCGCATTTTTCCATTAAAGGAAATAGGATATTCCTTCGTGCTTTCCACCAAATATTTCTCTTCAAATTTTGGAAACGGTGCGTTGGAAATGCTTTCCGAATGCCCCAATTTCTGCCAAAGTTCCTCCGCAATGTGCGGCGCGTAGGGCGAAATAAGAATTACCAACGGCTCCAAAACCTCGCGGGAATTGCAGTTTTGTGCCGAAAGTTCGTTTACCGCGATCATAAAAGACGAAACCGAAGTATTGAAGCTGAAATGCTCAATGTCCTCCTGCACTTTTTTGATGGTTTTGTGCAAGGTCTTAAGCCCCCCAACCCCCGAAGGGGGAGCGTCGCTAACATAAAAAGTTTCATCCGGCCCGGAATGATACAGTTTCCAAAGTTTTTTTAAAAAGCCGTGCACGCCCGTAATTCCAGCGGTGTTCCACGGTTTTGCCTGTTCCAGCGGGCCGAGGAACATTTCATACATTCTTAAAGTATCGGCGCCGTATTGTTCACAAATATCATCGGGGTTTACTACGTTGTATTTGCTTTTGGACATTTTTTCTACTTCGCGGGAAACAATTAATTCATTATTTGAATTGAACATAATTTCCTTTTCTTCGTACTCACTTCTCCATTTTATAAGATCTTCTTTCTTAACTCTATTTGAATTATCAACTATAGAAACATCAACGTGCTTGGTTAAATATCCGAAACCTAATTTATCCGATAAAAAATAATCCTTTGATTTCTCAGTTGAAATTTTTGGAAATAGTTTTTTTAAAATTTTTAAAAACAATTCATCATCCATAGAAAAATTCTCGGTTTGACTGATGTATTTGACTATATCATAAGAAATTGGAATAGAATTATATTTAATATTCAAATCATTTCGCGCGGGCATAACTTCATAAATAAAAGCACTCTCCCCCAAAATCATCCCTTGGTTTATCAGCTTTTTAAAAGGTTCGTCCACCGGCACCAATCCACGGTCGTGCAAAAATTTTACCCAAAACCGGCTGTACAGCAAATGCCCCGTGGCGTGCTCGCTGCCGCCAATGTACAAATCCACATTTTTCCAATAGTTTAACGCTTCTTTTGAGGCGAAAACCTCATCCCGCTTTTCGCTTTCCATATATCGGAAAAAGTACCAACTACTGCCCGCCCAACCTGGCATCGTGTTCAATTCCAAAGGAAAAACGGTTTCATTATCTGCCAACTGATTACTGACCACTGAACACTTTTTTGTGTCCCAAGCCCAAACATCGGCCCGGCCCAACGGCGGATCGCCCTCTTCGGTGGGAAGGTATTTTTCAACTTCGGGAAGGCGCAACGGCAAACATTCGGTTGGAATTGCGTGCGGCATTCCGTCTTTGTAATAAATCGGGAACGGCTCGCCCCAATAGCGTTGCCGGCTGAAAACGGCATCGCGCAAACGGTAATTTATCTTTCCTTTTCCAATGCCCTTTTCTTCCAAAGCGGCGATAATTTTTTCGGTGGCTTCGGAATAATTCATTCCATTTAAAAAATCCGAATTCTTTAAAACAAAGCCAGTTTTTTCTGAAAATGCTTCGGTTTCATCAATTCCCCCTTCGGGGGTTAGGGGGCTAAAAATATTCGGAATCGGCAAATTGAAATATTTCGCAAAATCATAATCGCGCTGATCGCCGCAGGGAACGCTCATCACGGCACCCGTGCCGTAGCCGGCCAAAACGTAATCGCCAATCCAAATGGGAAGTTTTTCGCCCGTAAATGGATGCTCGGCATACGCCCCAGTGAAAACGCCGGTAATGGTTTTTACATCGGCCATTCGCTCGCGCTCGCTGCGTTTTGCGGTTGCTTCCACGTAATTTTCAACGGCTTCCTTTTGTTCCGAAGTTGTAATTTTTGAAACCAAATCGTGTTCCGGAGCCAAAACCATAAAACTTACGCCGAAGATGGTGTCGGGGCGGGTTGTGAAAACTGGGATTGTCCCCCTTGCCCCCAAAGGGGGGATTGTGGTCGTTTCTGAATCCTCAATTGATGGAAGAATTTTTAAAGTTTCTTCAATTTTTGAAAGAACTGTTTTTAGATTATTTAAAATTTCATTATTAGTAAAACGCAAAACTTTAAATCCTTTCTTTTCCTTTAACAACAATTCCCTTTCACCATCTTTTTCCAATTGATATTGGTGTATTTCCCCATCAACTTCAATAATCAACCTTTTTGAAAGACAAACAAAATCAACTATATAATTATCGATTGGATGCTGCTGACGAAATTTGTAACCTATTCTTTTTGTTCGTAATTCGTTCCATAAAAGAGATTCCGCTTTTGTTGGATTTCTCCTCATTTCCTTTGCCCGCGAAAGCAAAGTGCCTATTATTTTGGAATTTCCAGTTAAATATCCCGCGCTATCGACTCCTCTTCCTTTGAAATCTTCGGTATTTGCTCCCCTTCCTTCGGAAGGGGCTGGGGGTAGGACTTTGAATTCAACAGTCGCTCCTTTCGAACGTCCAATCCAATTTGTCTGCGAATCCTTCAGCGGCTGCGGCCAGTCTATTTCGTTCAATCCATCCAGTAAACGCTGGGCGTAGGCGGTGATTCGCATACTCCATTGTTTCATTTTTTTTCGGATTACGGGATAGCCGCCGCGCTCGGAAACGCCGTTTATTATTTCGTCGTTCGCCAAAACGGTTCCCAATTGTGGACACCAGTTTACTTCGGTTTCGGCCAAATAGGTCAACCTGTATTTTAGCAGAATTTCCTGCTTTTTTGTTTCTGAAAAACCTAGCCATTCCGAAGCGGTGAAATTTTCAATTCCTTCGTCGCAGACTGCATTTATGTGAATATTTCCTTCGGAAGAAAAAATGCTCCGCAATTCTTCGATGGAACGTGCTTTATCAGAATCTTTATCGTACCAACTTTCAAAAAGTTGCAGAAAAATCCACTGTGTCCATCGATAATATTCCGGGTTTGAGGTGCGCACTTCTCGGCTCCAATCGAAGGAAAAACCCAATTTATCCAATTGTTCGCGGTAACGGGCAATGTTTTCTTCGGTTGTTTTTGCGGGATGTTGGCCCGTTTGGATGGCATATTGTTCCGCCGGAAGCCCGAAGGAATCGTAGCCCATCGGGTGCAAAACGTTAAAGCCTTGGTGGCGTTTGTAGCGTGCATAAATATCGCTGGCAATGTAGCCGAGCGGATGCCCAACGTGCAAGCCCGCACCGGACGGATAGGGGAACATGTCCAAGGCGTAAAAGGCCTCCCCCAACCCCTCCGAAGGAGGGGAGCCAGGATTGCGGGCCTTAAATGTTTGGTTTTCGGCCCAATGCTTTTGCCACTTTGCTTCTATTTCGTTGAAGTGATATTTGCCCATCTTCGTAGTTTTCTTTTGAAAATTATTTCCCGTCGTGGAAACAGCCGCAAATTTAAGGTTTATTGAAGGAAGTAAAAACCTATATTTTAAAAATTAGGATGTAAAAGATTTCCCGAACACAGCACCCAAATCATTGAAAGAACGGCTGAAATATTGATTGCGATTCCAAAGAATTTCATTTGTTTCAATGTGTATGGCCTGTCTTTGAAAAAAACGAAAATATCCAAAATCAGCCAACACGAAAAAGCGGCCAAAAATGAAGACAGCACCCAATCATCAAACCAAAATTTCAGGATATATGCTTCAAATATTAGCAGGGAAAGCATCAAGAATTTTGTTTTTTTTCTTCCTATTAAAACTGCGGTTGTTTTCTTTTTTGCCAAAATATCGGGTTCAATATCCATAATTTCCCCGGCGATGTGTGCCTGAAATGCGAAAAGCGTGAGATACAGCAATGTTTGCCACGGAAGCATTTCCAAATTATTCAATTCAATGCTGAAAAGAGCCGTAAATACATAGCCTACCTGTATTAAAATCTCGAAGGGCGGACGTTCCTTTAGCCTAAAAGGTTTGTAGTTGTAAATAATATTGATTACAATCATAAACAACAGCAAAATGAAGAGATCGCCGCCGCCAACGTAAGAAAAATAGGCCAAAAAGGGAACAATTACCCAAAATATCAACCGTGGCACATTTGCCAATTCCTTTTTGCTCAAACGGGCGCCGAAAAGGTAATTTCCTTTACGCGGATTTACGGAATCTGCTTTTCCATCTGTAAAATCGTTCAAGCCATAAACCAAGAAATTCAAAGGAAAGGTTACGAAAAACAGGCCCACCCAAAATAGGGGTTTTCCCCAGAAATTTGAAGAAATTTGGAATGGCACTAAGTACATCCAAATTGTTGGGAACCAAAGTCCCGGACGAGAAATTTTTAGGGATTTTAGAAAAGTTTTAATAATTCGGGGCCAATTTTATGCAGCCCAAATGTAAACTTATTATAACAATCTGGAAACTTTAACCGTTGTTTAATACAAGATGCAAAATTACTTGTATTTTTACGGCAAAATTGTTCAAACCCTATGAGTTCTTCTTTTGAAAAATACCAAAAACGCAGGTTGATTTCTTCTTATTTTTCAGTGGTAATCAGTATCTCGCTGGTGCTTTTTCTGTTGGGATTATTGGGATTATTGGTTTTGAACTCAAAAAAAGTGGCCGATTATTTTAAGGAACAAATCGCAATTACGGTTTTTTTGAAAGATAGCGCCAAAGAAGTGGAAATTACACAACTGAAACAAAGTTTGGCTTTGGCGGAATATACCAAAAGTGCCGAATTTGTTTCAAAGGAAGATGCCGCAAAGGATCACCAAGAAACCTTGGGCGAGAATTTTATTGAATATTTGGGCGAAAACCCGCTTCAAAATAGCATTGATGTATATGTTTTGGCAGATTATGTAACGCCGGAAAAAATGGAGGAAATTACAAACGAACTGAAAAGCAAAGGTTTTGTGGACGACGTAATTTACGACAAACCCCTGATTGCGCAGCTCACCGAAAATGTTCAGCGCATTAGTTTTTGGGTTTTGGTAATCAGCGGAATTTTTACATTTATCGCCGTATTGCTTATAAACAGTAGCATTCGGCTTTCCATTTACGCAAAAAGATTTACCATAAAAACAATGCAAATGGTGGGCGCGACCAAAAAATTTATCCGCCAACCCTTTGTTTGGAAAAGTGTGCGCTTGGGAATAATTGGCGCCGTTGTAGCGATGATCGGGATGGCTATAGTTCTATATTACCTTAACGAAAGTTTCCCGCAATTACAGTTGTTGGGCGATCCTGTTTTGCTCACAATCCTTTTTGTTTTTATACTTTTTATGGGAATAATAATTACTTGGATCAGTACTTTTGTAGCGACGCAGCGCTTTTTGAATTTGCGTACGGACGATTTGTATTATTAAAAAAAGCTGGAAGCTGGAAGACGGAAGACGGAAGTCTAACTGGACTTGTTTAGCTACAGCCGAAACGAGATTCTTTAAACTTGAAACTTTAGACTTTAAACTATAAAAAATGGGCGAACAAAAACGAAAAGAAGAATCAAAAGCAACATTTGTTTTTGAACGGAAAAACTACAAATTCATGCTCATTGGCATCGCTTTTATCGCGCTTGGGTTTATACTGATGACCGGCGGCGGAAGCGATGATCCCAACGTTTTTAATCCTGAAATTTACAATTGGCGAAGAATCCGTTTGGCGCCGGCTTTGGTTTTGCTCGGATTTGCAATTGAAGTTTATGCCATTTTATTGAAACCCGACACTAAAGAAGAAAATTAGTGGATACATTACAAGCCGTTGTCCTTGCAATCATTGAAGGTTTAACTGAATTTTTACCCGTTTCCTCCACCGGACACATGATTATTGCTTCCAGTTTTTTCGGGATTGCCAGCGATGATTTTACAAAACTTTTTACCATCGTTATCCAGCTCGGAACCATAATGAGCGTTGTGGTTTTGTATTTTAAACGCTTTTTCCAAAGTATGGATTTTTATTATAAGCTTTTTGTTGCATTCCTTCCAGCCGTGATTTTGGGACTGTTGTTGAGCGATTTTATTGACGGCCTTTTGGAAAACCCAATAACTGTTGCAGTTTCATTGATTATCGGCGGATTCATTCTTTTAAAAGTGGACGATTGGTTTGGCGATGGCGAGCAAACGGAAATTTCATATTTAACTGCTTTAAAAATTGGTTTCTTTCAATGTTTGGCAATGATCCCGGGCGTTTCCCGAAGCGGGGCGAGCATTGTGGGCGGGATGAGCCAAAAACTTTCCCGTACCGTGGCCGCGGAATTTTCCTTCTTTTTGGCAATTCCAACGATGCTTGGCGCAACGGTGAAAAAGAGTTACGATTATTACGAAGCGGGATTTCAGCTTTCTTCGGAACAAATAAATCTTTTGATTATAGGAAATGTTGTCGGGTTTATTGTTGCGTTGATTGCCATAAAATCATTCATTACTTATTTAAGTAAACACGGGTTTAAAATTTTCGGCTACTACCGTATCATTGCTGGAGTTGCCGTTTTATTGATCCACTTTTTCATCCAAGAACTTACCGTACTTTAGAAATCATCCACAATACTTCATTTTCACTATCTTTGTGGGGTTATGAATGCTGAAATAAATAAAATAATAATCGAAACGCTTTTGCCTTTCAAACCAAAACAAATCTGTGTTTTTGGTAGTTATGCGCGTGGCGAAATGACTGCGGAAAGTGATATAGATATCCTCTTGGATATCGACGAAAAAGTATCGCTTCTTGATTTGGGCGGCGCATATATGGATTTAAAAGATTCCCTCAATCGAGGTGTAGATTTAATACTCAAAGGCGGCATTAGCCCCGTGTTTAAGCCATATATTGAAAAAGACCTCACTGAAATTTATTCGAATGGCTAAATCAGATATCGCTTTACTTTCCTTATTACTTAAATATTCTGGAAAAAATTTCCGAAATCCTCGAAAATGAACCCTAAAAACTTGCAAGCCGAGGATTACAAGGAAGGCCAACTAATTTTGATTGACAAGCCTTTAGAATGGACTTCCTTTCAAGCGGTGAACAAGGTGCGCTGGCTGATCAGAAAATCCTTCGATATTAAAAAAATAAAAGTGGGCCATGCCGGCACGCTCGATCCGTTGGCAACCGGACTTTTGATTATCTGCACGGGAAAATTCACAAAAAAAATTGACACTTTTCAGGCACAGGAAAAAGAATATACGGGAACGTTCACTTTGGGCGCTACCACGCCAAGTTACGATTTGGAAACCGATATTGACCAAACTTTTGATATTTCAGAAATCACTTCAGAAAAAATACACGAGGCCACAAAACAATTTATAGGCGAAATTCAGCAACAACCGCCTGTTTTTTCGGCATTGAAAAAGGACGGAATACGACTGTACGAATTTGCCCGCAACGGCGAAGAAGTGGAAATTCCTTTCAGAAATATTACCATTTCAGAATTTGAAATCACGGAGATTGAACTTCCAAAAATAGATTTTAGGGTTGTTTGCAGCAAAGGCACTTACATTCGTTCTTTGGCGAACGATTTTGGCAAAGCTTTGAACAATGGCGTACATCTTTCCGCTTTGCGAAGAACAAAGATTGGCAATTTTTCCGTTGAAAATGCTGTTGGAATTGAAGCTTTTGAAAATTCGCTGCCTCGTTAAAGTAAAGCTAATGGCATCTTAATTTTAAACGTTTTTGTGGAATTTTGCGCAAAATTTCGGTACTTGCGATGATGAATTTCAATTATTCATATAGAGCTCTTCTTATTTCATCCCTGCTTACGGGCATTTTGGTGCTACTTCTTTATAGCACTAAACTGAAAAATGCCATAGCGGAAACCACTGTGGAAACCTATAATGTGGAAATTGCTCCCGAAGAAATGCTTCTCGAGGAAATGGCCAAGGCAGAGCTCCCGCCAAAAATTGTAAAAGTGGAAACCAACCGCGCTTATAATGAGGCCGAAAAATTTATTTCTTCCGTGGAAAACGAAGAGCGTGAAATTACCGAAACCACCGAAGGGAAACTACAGGCAATGAATGAAGCAATTGAGAATTCCAAAAGTGAAAATAGCAACGGGACTTCAATTTCAACAAAACCCAAAGCGGAAAACAAGAAAAAATTTTCTAACAGCGAAACCGGTAAAAAAGACGAAGCAGTTGTGAAAAGCGGCAATAGAAATAGAAATACAACTATAAGTTATCAACTGGTAAACCGAAACGATATCGAGCTTCCCAATCCGGTTTATACTTGTTACGGTTCCGGAAAAGTGGTCATAAATATTGAGGTCAACACTTTGGGGAAAGTGGTGAAAAATTCATACAACCGAACTTCCTCTACAACTTCCAACGAATGCTTGATTGATGCGGCGTTGGAATATTCCGCATTGGCGCGGTTCACAACGGATGCTTCCCGAACCACACAGTTGGGCACGATTACTTTCAATTTCCCCGGACAGCGATAAGCAGTGTTCAGTGTTCAGTTTAATTTAAAAAAATATGGAATCAGAAAAAATTCGTTGCGGTTGGTGCGGTACCGACCCGCTTTATGTGAAATATCACGATGAGGAATGGGGCGTGCCGGTAAAAGACGATGCCACCCTTTTTGAGTTTTTGGTTTTGGAAACTTTTCAAGCGGGGCTGAGTTGGATTACCATTCTTCGGAAAAGGGAAAATTTCAGAAAGGCTTTTGATAATTTCGACTATAAAAAAATTGCGAAATACGACCAATCAAAAATTGATGCACTTCTTCAAAATGAAGGGATTATCCGCAATAAACTGAAAGTGCATTCTGCCATTTCAAATGCGAAAGCATTTATGGAAATCCAAAAGGAATTTGGAAGTTTCAGCAACTACATTTGGGAATTTGTGAACCACAAACCCATAAAAAATATTCTGAAAACACACAAAGATGCGCCCGCAACTACAGAAATCAGTGATGCTTTGAGCAAAGATTTAAAAAAGCGAGGTTTTAAATTTGTGGGCAGCACCGTTGTTTATGCGCACATGCAAGCCACAGGAATGGTGAACGACCACATTGAAAATTGTTTCCGGTTTCGCGAAGTGTGATTTTTAAAAACGTTTTAAATTTGAATTTTTCTGTTTTATAACTGCTACCGCCTTTAATGTTTGTCTGTACTGATGGGTGAGTTCTGGGCCGATATTCCTTTCCTCCGCAACTAATTTCTGGAACCAAGTTAGCGCTTTTCCGTATTCACTTTTGAAATAATATGCTGTGGCCAATTCTTTATAGATAAAAGAAGTTCCATAGCCTTCCTTAACTACTTGTTCATAAACACGGACCACATCAATGTCTTTATTGACGTCGGTTTTTCGCCCATGGTTTTGTGAAAATGAGACGGTTGAAATACTTGCGGACAGTAAAAGTAGTTGCAGATTTTTCTTAATTATCATTGGGGCATGAGGTTTAAAACGAACATTTGACGGTACAGTGGGAATATAAGTGCTCGTATGGTTTGTTGGTTGAAAAACTGAAAAAGCCACATATTATTGTGGTTTTCAATTAATAATCCCAAACTTTAACTTACAGCTTAATAACCTTTTTATGGATTTTTCCAAATTCGCCTTCAAAGGTGATTAATAATGTTCCCTGCCAGTTTTGATTTAAATCTAAAGTTACTTTTCCATTGCCGTTTTCTACGTTTGCTTCATATAACTTTTGACCCAAAATATTGTGAATTTCTACCTTTACAGCGCCTTGAATGGCATTCAAATTAAACGATACCTTCCCGGTGGTTGGGTTTGGATAGGCCGCTGAAATATGGTTTTGCGCCCACTCCTCCACTGAAAGATTTTCGACTTGAATGGTCCAATATCCTTCGGGCGCAACTATTGGGCGGGTCAATTCCTTTCCAGAAATCGCTTTTCCCCAGATGTAGTATTCTATATTTACGGGAGTATTGGGAATGGATAAATCTGCTATCCAATTATCGCCGTTTGAAGGAGCCATGTCAATTTCGTTGTAGGTTGTTTCGCCTTCTTCCCTCCAAAAAACCTTTGCTTCGGAAATTCCGGAAATGTGTTTCAGCATTGCTTCAACCGTAACGGTGCTTCCTGCATTGGCCTCATCAATGGGTTGATGCACGATCCAGAGCGGGTCGGAAACGCCAATGGTGTGGGTAATACAGTGAATGGCGCCCAAAGAATTGATAAGATTTTCACCGGGATTGTCCACATCAATGCCCACCACGTTATATCCTGGCAGCATTTCCTGAATTTTCGCCAAAGCAGGGCCATCAACCTCTGGACGGTATGTTGGCACCATGATGGTTTTATTTACAAACACTGCGTTGCTATAGGTGTTGTAAGGGCCGCCGGTGTTTGGATAATTTCCTCCCGGACTTGGCGGCGCATCAATCCATTCAATATTGTATGGTGTGCCAAATGGCGATTCAAAATTGTCCAAAACATATTGAATGTTTGCTTCAATCTGCGGGCCATCAGCGACTCCGGGAGGGTATTTGCTAACGAGAATGGTTTCCTCGTCCAGCAATTTCATGTGCATGTCAATATGGTGGATTTGGTCATAAGGCAGTGTTTCCATTTTCACAAATCTTTGAATACCCATGTATTCATTCATAATCCCATCTATTTGCGCTTCCGTTTTAGCGCTAACGCCATAAGGATTTCCGGGGGCGTTTTCGTCTAAAATCAAATTAGAGGCAAAGGCATTTCCCAGGCCGTCGCTCATATAATTTCCGCCCGTGTTAACCAAATCATTGGTTCCTGAGTCTGTGATGTAAATGGGAATACCCACTTGCGCAGCGTGGGCAGTGGGCATTACATTATCCTGTGGGCGTGGGCGATTGTATATCCAATCGGTCAATGCAAGTTCGCCCACATCGTCTGAATAGATTGTGTTTCCGGCGTAATCGCGGATCCAAATACTGTTCCAAGGCACGTTTAAAAATATCACGTTGGTAAGATCAACCCCATTTGTGGTCAAATAATTTGAAACGGAAGCTTCATTTTGTGTGGTGATAATCACTTTACATTCCTGCACCCCAGCCTGCACAATTTGGCGAAGAATGTTCGGGTACGCGGGTTGCCAAGTAACCAAAAGATATTCCACCTCTTCCCATTCCGCGGCGGCGCGAACGGGGCCGGAAGGTGGTGGGGAAATTCGGGAGCTTGTAAACTGAAATTCTGAAACGAGCGCTTTTTCGTCTTCGGTTAAATTGTGCGGAAGATTGGGTTTTTCCTGCGAAATGGCAAAGGCGGTCTGCAAAGCCATCAACAATACCAAGAGGTATTTTGTGTAGTTGTTTTTCATACGAATAATGAATTGTGGAATACGAAGATATCGTTTTAAACTATTTTAAAGCGAGATGTCCCCGAAAAAATTATAGATTAAGCAATTCCATAAATTGTTCCCTTTTAACCTCCTCCGCCCCCAAACTTTCCAAATGTGCATTGTAAATCTGGCAGTCAATAAATTTATAATTTTCGTTTTTTGCAAATTCCGAAAGATAGTAAAATGCCACTTTTGAAGCATCACTTTCCAAACTGAACATACTCTCGCCACAGAACACTTTTTTCTGCGGAAGATCAATTCCGTAAAGACCACCGACTAATTTTTCATTTTCCCAAACCTCAACGGAAACGGCGTGTTTCGCTTTGTGCAGTGCAATATATGCTTTCTGCATTTCTTCCGTAATCCACGTCCCGGTCTGTCCGTTTCGCTTAATTGTGGCGCAGTTTTTAATGACTTCCGAAAAATTTTGGTTGAAAGTAATTTTGAATTTTCCGCTATTTAAAGTTTTCCGAAGGCTTTTGGAAACCTTGAATTTTTGGGGAAACAAAACCATCCGCGGAGCGGGACTCCACCAAAGAATGGGTTGATCGTTTTCAAACCACGGAAAAATCCCCGAATGATAGGCAAGCAGCAAACGTTCTGCTGAAAGATTTCCGCCAATGGCCAACAATCCATCGGCGGTAGCATTTTCAGGTTTTGGGAACCAAAGTTTTTCGGTTAAAAAGTGCATCCTTCAAAATTGGTAAAATTTTCGCATAAAAAAACCTCGAAGAAAAATGGGATTTTCTTCGAGGCCGCCTAACCATGGGAACTGGCTACCTCCCTTATTTAAAAGGGAAGATCGTCGTGTTCTTCTTCGTTGAAATCGTTTGCAGGCTCAAAAGACTCTGCCGGTGGCATGGGTGGCATGTTTTCTGTTGCTGCGCCCGCCGTAATATTTTCAATGCGCCATCCGGTGATGGAGTTGAAATATTTAGTTTCGCCCTGCGGGTTTACCCATTCGCGACCGCGAAGGTTGATGCTCACCTTCACGTCCTGCCCCACTTTATAGTTGTTGAGCAAATCGGTCTTGTCCTGCACAAATTCAATCAAAATATGTTGTGGATACTGCTCTTCGGTTGTAATTACCAACTCCCGTTTCCTAAAACCATTGTTACCGTAGGTCTTGGTTTCATCTATCATTTTAATTTTTCCTTGTAGTTCCATCTTTTAAAATTTTTTGTTTGTTGTTTGTTGTTTATTGTTTGCTTAAAAGTAGCTTCCAGGCTTCATCAATTTTTCCTTCACACAGAAAATCCTGTGCTTTTTTATGGATTGCTTCGGAATTGTTTGAGGAAATGATTTTTTTCAGTTCTTCCGAAGCATTTATAAAGGTATTGATTTCTTCCGAATTTGGAAAATTTTCTACGTTGCCCAACATGCCCAAATCATTTCCGGTCAAAACTTTGCTGCGGCGGATCTCTTCGGGAAGATTATCGATGCCAATTCCCAAGGTGGTCAAAGGTTTCGGCACCTCAAAAAGACCGGCTTTCGCGCGGCTGTACCAATTGCCGCCCAGTCGTGAAACGGTATCAATCTTAAAAGGATCGATGCTTCCATCTTCACCCAGAATTTCTTCTTTTATATGAAGTTTTACCACTTCACAGATTACCAAATTGCCCGCGCCGCCTTCCTTTCCGAGGGAAATTATTTCGTTCACTTTGCATTCCATTTGCACGGGAGCTTCGGCCACGCGCGGCGGTTTTATTATATGGGAAGCCAATTCGGAAAAACCTGCTTTTTTGAATTCGTTTACGCCTTTTGCATATTCGGTGGAAGCGAGCGAAACCTGTTGCACCATTTCAAAACTCACAATATTTATGACCACTTCGGGCACTTCCAACACATTTTCATAGGTGTGTTTTGTGGTATTGTCGCGGCCGCGGCGTGCTGGCGAAAATACCAGAATGGGCGGTTTTGCACTGAAAACATTAAAAAAACTGAAAGGCGAAAGGTTCACATTTCCTTCATTGTCAACCGTGCTGGCAAAGCAAATGGGGCGTGGGGAAACGGTGCCCAAAAGATAAGCGTGCAGTTTTCCGGTTGATAATTCGTGTGGTTCAATAGATATCATTGGGTGCAAAAATACCCAAAGATTATAGCTTCTAAAAACAAGATTGTACAATAATATCAACATATTTGCTTTATATTTAAAGTGGAAAAACATTCTTTATGTTGGGTAAAAAAACGCTCACCCGTTGGGGTTTTATTTTAGCTTCACTTCTTGTAATCAGCCTTATTTTGTGGAATACCTATATTTTCTTTATTCAACTAAAGGAAAACGAGCGCAGGAAAATGGAGATTTGGGCAGTGGCACAGGAAGAGTTGGCGCAAAGTCTTGTGGGTGATGGCAGTGCGGCCAGTGAAACCGCACTTACTATTATCCAGAGCAACAGTACAACCCCCATGATTCTTCATACTCTAAAAGAAGATTTTTATGATGGAAGAAATATCGACCCTGAAATATTAAAAAACGAAAAGGCCAGACAAAAGCTTATTGAACGGTTCTCTTCCGAGTACAAACCCCTGGAAGTGAAGTATAACGATCAAATACTTTCAGTTATTTATTTCGGCAATTCGCCATTGATCAACAAACTGAAATATTACCCCGCCGCGCTTATTTTGATTATTTTTCTTTTCATTTTGGCGGTTTATCTGTTTTACAGAACGTCAAAATCTGCCGAACAGAACAGGCTTTGGGCCGGAATGGCCAAAGAAACGGCGCACCAAATAGGCACTCCGCTGTCATCATTGGTTGGGTGGACCGAAATTTTGAAAAGTGAAAATATCAATCCGGAATATATTGCCGAAATGGAAAAGGATATTTCGCGCTTGGAAAAAATAACCGACCGATTTTCAAAAATAGGTTCGGTGCCGAAATTGGAACGGCTTGATTTGGTAGCGGAAACGCGAGCCACCTTTCATTATCTCCAAAAGCGCAGTTCCAAACTCATCAACTTTCAGCTTGAAATTCCTGAAAATCCCATTTATGTTGAAATGAATCCCCAACTTTTCAGCTGGACGGTGGAGAATTTGGTAAAAAACGGAATTGACGCGATGAAAGGAAAAGGAACCATTACCATAGCCATTGAAAAAAATTCAAAATTTGCACTAATAAGAATTACCGATACCGGAAAAGGACTTACAAAAAGGGAATTCAAAAGGATTTTCACCCCGGGTTACACCACCAAAAAACGCGGCTGGGGCTTGGGTCTTTCCCTTGCCAAACGTATTATTGAGGAATATCACAAGGGCAAAATACGTGTTTCAAAAAGCATTTTAAACCAGGGAACAACTATGGAAATCGCGCTTAAGACCCACACCTAATCATGAAAAACAAGACCCATTCATTACACCGGGCGCGGCTTAAAAACAATTGCCCCATCTGTTTCGGCACCGAAGGATTGGAGTTCACCTTTACCCAAGATGAAAAGGAAACGGTTTTTTTCAGAAAACCCGCGTCAGAAATCAATGAGGTCTTGTTTTGCAATGGGTGCAATAACCACATCTACCCAGTAAATTGGACTGAGGACATAGAACGCGTTTTTGATTACAACAAAAAAATAGCGGAAATCCATAAGCATCATTTACAGATTAAACCGCTATTTTATTTTTCCATAATCGGGACAGTCATAGTGGCCGCCACGGTTGCGTATTTCGTTTTCTATTTTTAAGGTTTAAATTTTTCGGCTATCGCTTGGGCCAGCATTTCAAATTCCGAAGCGGTCATCCTTACTTTTTTGGTGAAACGCATATCGTCCATTTCATTCAAAGGAATTAAATGTACGTGCACGTGTGGAACTTCCAAGCCAACAACAGCCATTCCCACACGTTTGCACGGAACGGTTTTTTCAAGGGCTCGGGCCACCTTACGGGAAAATTGCATTAACTGAAGATACATGTGTTCTCCCATATCAAAAATCTTATCTATTTCTTCCTTTGGAACGCAGAGTGTATGGCCCTTTGTGTTGGGGTTTACGTCTAAAAAAGCAATGAAGTTATCGTCTTCGGCAATTTTATAACTTGGAAGTTCCCCCTCTATGATCTTCGTGAAAATTGATGCCATACTTAATCTCTTGAAATATCTAAAATCTCGAATTTTAACAGCCCATTGGGCACTTTTATTTCGGCTATTTCACCTTTTTGCTTGCCCAATAATCCTTTTCCTATGGGGGAATCTACGGAAATTTTTCCGGTTTTAAGGTCGGCTTCGCTTTGTGCCACAAGTTTATAGGTCATTTCCATGCCATTGTTCTGGTTTTTCATTTTTACGGTGGAATGTACCAAAACCTTGCTCAAGTCCAGTTGTGATTCATCAATCAACCGGGCGTTTGCCAAAACCTCTTCCAGCTTGGCGATTCTCATTTCAAGCATGCCCTGCGCCTCCTTGGCCGCATCATATTCCGCATTTTCGCTCAAATCTCCTTTGTCCCTCGCTTCAGCAATGGCATTGGATGCCTTTGGGCGCTCTACATCGCGCAGCTGATCTACTTCGTCCCTCAATTTTTTTAATCCTTCGGCGGTGTAATAAGATACTTTACTCATAACTTCATCGTTTGTGTATGTAGAACATACGTATTTCTTTAATATAACAAAATCCCGACTGATTGCGGGATAAACTGAAAAAATCCCATACAATGATGGGATTGGTTTCAACAAATATACTAAAAATTTACTTGTTAGCTTAATTGTTGTAATTTCGGCGGTAAATAATTTTTTATCAAAATGAGGTATTCAATTCTTTCCCTTTTAATTGTACTTGCAATGCTATCGTGCTCAAAAGACGATGATAAGCAGGAACGCAATCCATACTTAACAGACCCAGTTGTAAACCTTAATTTAAACTTAAACCTTCCGGAATACAACGCGTTGAAATTTCCAGGAAATTCAATAATAACCTCACAGGGCATTAAGGGAATTGTGGTAATTTGCGTGAGCGAGACCCAGTATTTTGCCTATGATTTAACAGACCCCAACCACGTTCCCAGCAACTGTTCGCGAATGGAAATTGAAGGCCCAATTGCTACCTGTCCCTGTCCAAATGAAAACAATAAATACAACCTTATTAATTTTGGAAGGCATACCTCTGAGCCCGACACAAAATATCCGATGCAAAATTATCGTGCGGAGCGCAACGGCAACGTGGTTATGATTAGCAATTAAAACTTCACCGTTGCCCCCACCAAAAAGTTAATCGTTGCCTGCGGATAATAGCCCGCCCCCTCAACCGTGGTTATGGTTCCCGGATTGCTGAAATCATCTTCATAGGTATAAAAATATCCGTTTGAAATATATTTTACGTTGAAAATATTGTTCACCAAAGCTGAAAAAACCACTTCCTTTACCCACGGTAGTGTGTCCAAAGTGTAAACGATATTCAGATCATTTACGAAATAGCTTTCCAACTTTGAAGCTTCACTGTCAATATTTCCCATATATTGCTCGCCCACGAATTTTGAAAGAAAGCCCAACTGAAGTTTATTTATCGGTGAGTACTCAAGCATATTTGCCGCAACAACCGAAGGCGAAAACGAAATATTTGTGTTGCCTAAATTAACCAACTCGCCATCAATTGGCGCAAAGAAATCCACGTTTTTATTGGTGCTCAACGCTATGTTTGGAAGGGTTCTCAAATTTTTCAAAATCTGGATTTCGGCATCCACTTCCAGTCCCAATCGGTAACTTTTTCCGCTGCTCGTCCGCAACGGCGCGCCCACGTCGTTCATTTCGCCGGAAAGCACAAGTTGATCTTTGTAATTCATAAAATAAATATTTGAATTTACTTTTATTTTTTCGGAAGCGAAACGCCAGCCAAGTTCAAAATCGTCCAGTTTTTCGGGGGTAATTATTCCCTGTTCGTAATCATTTCGCGAAGGTTCGCGGTGCGCTTTTCCGTAGGAAAAATAGAATTGGTTTGAAGAATTTAACTTATAAGTCAATCCCGCTTTTGGGTTGAAAAAAGAATAATTTTCATCAATATTTAAATCGACCAAATCTGAAGTAATCCCCGACGTTTTATAGTTCAAAAACCTGCCCTGCAAATCGCCGAAAAAACTCCAATTTTCATTTAATCGATACGTTGCTTTTGAAAAAATGGTGAACTCACTTTTCTCTCCATTTCCTTCGTAATACCGATCGCGGATTTCGGAATTGCTGGCGTACTGCGCCCAAATAACTTCACCAAAATGATCGCCCGAATAAAAGCTATAAAATGCGCCGCCCGTAAAATCTACTTTTTCGTTTTTGTAGTTCACGTTTGCATTCGCCGCATAAAAATTATTATCCAACCAACGGCGGCGGATCAAATCGGTTATATTTATAGTATCTCCGCCAATTTCAATCGGTTCAAAACCGTATGCTTCAAAATCTTCGTCTTCTTTAAACTGTTCAAAATAACCTTTTCCTTTTGTATAATTAAATGAAAAATTTGTGCTCCAATTATTGCTGAAACGTTGGTTCCACAGCAATTGATAGTGATCCTGCGCATAATTGTCAACCTCATTGTCATAAAATTGAACATTCCCATTTTCATCAAAATACATTCCAGCGGAATTAAAAGTTCTGTCATTTTCGAGTTTTTCGGGATCTTCCAAACCGTTCCAGGCTTGGTAGGTTTCCTCCCTTCCCCCAAAAACCAACGCTTTTATTAACGTGTTTTCCCCAACAAATGCGCCTTGAAGAAAATAGGATTTCAGATCGGAACTGGCCCGGTCAATATAACCATCGGATTGGATGGTTGACAATCTTCCCGCCATTTCAAAATGTTCCGAAAGTAAGCCAGTACTGAATTTTATGTTATGTTTATGTGTATTAAAACTGCCGAAGGAATTGGAAATTTCGCCAAAAGCTTCGTTTGAAACGGCATCGCTCAACAAATTCAAACTCGCACCAAAAGCACCCGAACCGTTGGTAGAAGTTCCCACGCCGCGCTGCAATTGCAGGCTTTGCACGGACGAAGTAAAATCGGGCAAATTCACCCAAAAACTCCCTTGGCTTTCGGAATCGTTGAACGGAATTCCATTCAGCGTAACATTCACACGCGAAGCATCGCTCCCCCGAACCCGAATATAGGTATAACCCACGCCCGCGCCGGCATCGCTCGTGGTTACAACCGATGGAAGATAATTGAGCATATACGGCACGTCCTGCCCGAGGTTTCTTTTTTCAAGTTCTTCTTTATCGAGGTTTGAGTGGGTAATCGGTGAATCGGCATCAACACGGAGGGCTTTTACCAAAACTTCGTCTAAATTTTCAACAATTCTTTTTAGCGCAATATTTAATTCCAAATCACCATTTAAGGTTAAAGAACGAGAAACCTGTTCATACCCTATAGAACTAAATACAATTGATTGAACTCCAGAATTTAAAGAAACCTTATATTTTCCATTAAAATCTGTTATAGTGCCTCCGTCTCCTTTCAAACTAATGTTTGCTCCTGGCAAAGGTCGCCCCTCGACATCAGTTACAATGCCCGAAACAATATATTCCTGAGCAAAAACAATAAAAGAAAGTAGAGTAAAAATTGCAGAAATCAATAACTTTTTCATTCGTAATAATTTTTAAATTTTACGAATAAAAGGGGCGTTATTCTTTGTTCGTTAAATGGTTTCATAAAAAAACCCTGAAAACAATGCTTAGTACATTATTACAGGGGGTTTCTATTAAAATCCCTTGGCAGCATTACCTGCCCAGGTTCTTTGGGTATAATCTCAGCCTTTAAAAAGTTGAAAGTTGAAAGTTGAAAGTTGAAAGAAATTTTATTCTGAAAACTGAAACTGAAAACTGAAAACTGAAAAAGCACCCCTTTGAGATGTGCCACAAAA
>JBEBRF010000037.1:0-19698 GCA_040394975.1 Aequorivita soesokkakensis | reverse complement strand
CCAAAAGACGGGCTGATTCTTTGGAAACCCAGAAATGGCGAGGAACTCTGCCGTTTCGAGGATTTGGAGGAAATTATGAAAACCCACGGAAACGAGATCGCTTTGTTAATGATCGGCAGCACCAATTATTACACCGGCCAATCCTTTCCGCTGAAAAAAATCACCGAACTCGGCCATAAATACGACTGCAAAGTTGGTTTCGATCTGGCACACGGCGCGGGAAATATTCAACCCAATTTGCACGAAACCGGGGCCGATTTTGCGGTTTGGTGTTCGTATAAATATTTGAACAGCGGCCCGGGAAGTCTCGGCGGTTGCTTCGTGCACGAACGCCACGCGAACAACGAAAAATTAAATCGTTTTGCGGGTTGGTGGGGCCACAACAAAAAAACGCGTTTCAATATGCGGCACGAATTTGATGCGTTGCCGGGAGCCGAAGGTTTTCAACTCAGCAATCCACCGATTTTGTCGATGGCAGCAATCCGTGCGTCTTTGGATGTTTTCGCGGAAGCGGGTTTTGAAAACCTTCGGGAAAAATCAGAAAAACTCACGAACTATTTGGAATTTCTTTTGGACGAAATGAAAAACGAAGCCATCAACGTGATCACCCCGAGAAACCCCGAAGAACGCGGTTGCCAACTTTCAATTCAAGTGAAAAACCTGCCTCGCCGGCAGGCAGGTGCAGATAAAAACTTGCACACAAAATTGACCGAAGCGGGCGTAATAAGCGATTGGCGCGAACCGGACGTGATCCGCGTTGCCCCCATTCCACTTTACAATAGTTTTGAGGATATGTTTCGGTTTTCGGAAAAATTAAAAGAAATTTTAAAAAATTGACATAGGACTTTTAGACATAGGACGTAAGACTAAAATATTTGTCCTAAGTCTTAAGTCTTATCGTCCTAAGTCCAAGATTTAAAAATATGAATAATAATATCCTAATAATCGGCGCCGGCCTTTGCGGTAGCCTTCTCGCATTGCGAATGGCGCAACGCGGTTTTCAAGTAACCTTGGTTGAAAAACGACCCGATTTGAGAAAAGTAACCCAAGACGCAGGCCGTTCCATAAACCTTGCCTTGAGCGATCGCGGCTTGCGTGCGTTGCGATTAGCCGGAGTTGAAGAAGCAGCCAAAAAACTGTGCATTCCAATGACCGGGCGCATGATCCACGAGAAATCCGGCAATACTTTTTTAAGTCCGTATAGCGGAAGAGTGGATGAATATATCAATTCCGTTTCCCGCCCTGGGCTGAATATGCTGCTTTTGGACGAAGCGGAAAAAATGCCCAATGTGAAAATAATTTTCAACCAAACCTGTACCGAAGTCGATTTTGAAACCCCTTCGGCTACTTTTGAGGAATTTGGTTCCGGCAAAAAAAGCACCTATTCCGCAGAAGTCATTTTCGGGACCGACGGCGCAGGCTCCGTGGTGCGGGCGAATATGGTTCACGACAAATCGTTTCTGCTCAATATTTCGCAACAATGGCTGGGCCACGGTTATAAAGAATTGGAAATACCAGCTGCCGAAAATGGCGGATACCGAACGTATAAAAACGCTTTGCACATTTGGCCACGCGGCGAGGATATGTTGATTGCATTGCCAAATCTGGATGGAAGTTTCACCGTAACGCTCTTTCTTCCGTATGAAAACAGCGATTATTGCTTTGAAAATCTGACCACTCCGGAAATGGTAAGCGAATATTTCAAAAAAGAATTTCCCGATGTTTTGGATCTGATACCGAACCTGACCGAAGAATTTTTCAACAATCCCGTTGGCGCAATGGGAACCGTGAAATGCGACCCGTGGCACCGCTTCGGAAAAACCCTGCTGATGGGCGATGCCGCGCACGCAATGGTCCCGTTTTACGGCCAGGGAATGAACGCTTCTTTTGAAGATGTTGTGGTTTTTGATGCTTTGATAGAAAATTATTTTCCATCACCAACTTCTCCTCCCATTCGGGGAGGTTGGGAGGGACTTTTTAACGAATACGAATCCATTCGGAAAAAAGATGCGGATGCCATTGGCGAACTTGCGGTTGATAATTTCGATGAAATGAAAGCGCATACGGGAATGGAGCTCTTCCAAAGAAAAAGAAAGCTTGAAACCGCTTTTGAAACTGAATTTCCGCAGGATTATTACAGCAAATATTCGCTCGTTACTTTCCGTGAGGATCTATCCTATTCCGAAGCAAAACGGATTGGAAGGGCGCAGGACAAAGCTATTTTGGGTCTTTTGCACACTGAAAAACTTCCCGAAAATATGCCGTTGAAAGATAAATTGGAAATCGTAAAAAAGGAAACCCAAACCATTTTACACCAAAATGAAATGGCGGATTATTTGAAGTAAACCCCAATTCGATTTTAAAACAAAAAAATATTATGGAAAATAAAAGTAAATTAGTTGAAGGCAAAGCTACCCCGCGCGGCGCATATCCACATATCAAAAGGGTTGGCGACTTTCTTTTTATCAGCGGCACAAGTTCGCGATTGCCGGACAATTCGTTTGCGGGCGTGCATAAAATCGATGAAATGGGCACGATGCATTTCGACATAAAGGAACAAACCCGCGCCGTGCTTGAAAACATAAAAGATTATTTAGCCACCGAAGGCGCAACAATGGCCGATGTGGTGGACGTAACCAGTTTTTTGGTAAATATGAATGATTTTGCGGGTTACAACGAGGTTTATTCGGAATATTTCAACAAAGAAACGGGGCCAACCCGCACCACCGTTGCCGTGCACCAATTGCCGCACCCGCATTTGGTGGTGGAAATTAAGGCGATGGCTTTTTCTCCAATTGGCAGTAAGCAGTAGCAGTTTGCAGTAGAAATGATGAAGATAATTTATAAATACTTATTTAATTTTTTCGGAATTGTATTTATAATTCTGGTCGGTTTATATATTTATGGAATAAACTCTTGGAGAAATATAGCAACAGAAGCAGAAATTGAAGCATTAATAAAAGAAATAAAATCAACAGATGAGCTTCCCGATAAATTTTATAAAATTTATGAAATTAATAATCCAACTTCACTTGACTACGGAATTCAAACAAGTTCTGTAATCGGTATTTTTAAAAGATAATATTAATACAAGTCCAAGTTTAATGGTCTCACGAAATTGGGGATTGCCTCAAAAAACAACCTCAATTAAACAAAGAACCAGAATCAGTTATTATGGACTTGCATCAAAATTAGAAAATAAAGTAAATCAAAAGGAATGTTTAAATTGGATTGCAAACAATCATTACTTTGAAAATAATCAAATAGGGATATTTAACGCCAGTAAATATTATTTTAATAAGGAAATTTCAAATTTAACGAATGTGGAAATGGCAACTTTAGTGCTTATGATTCAAAATGCTTCACTTTATAATCCTATAAGAAATCCGGAAGGTGTACACAATCGTGTTTCTGAATTATTAATGATATCTGAATAAATGCAAAAAATCCTAAACTACATAAACGGCGAATACGTTGAACCGCTTTCAAAAAAATGGTTGGACAATTACAATCCTTCCAATGGCGAGGTTTATTCGCAAATAGCAAATTCAAATGCCGAGGATATTGAAAAAGCATATCAAGCGGCCAAAGCTGCGTTCGCGAAATGGAGCAACACAACCATCGAAGAACGCAGCAGAATCCTTCTAAAAATCGCCGATTTAATCGAGGAAAAATTAATGGATCTGGCCGAAGCCGAAGCAAAAGACAACGGCAAACCGCTGAGTTTGGCTCTGGCGGTTGATATTCCCCGGGCTTCCGCGAACTTTCATTTTTTCGCAAATGCAATAACGCAATTTGCCAGCGAAGCGCACGAAAGCGTGGGATTGAATACCATTAATTTCACGTTGCGCCAACCCATCGGCGTGGTGGGCTGCATTTCACCGTGGAATTTGCCGTTGTATTTATTTTCGTGGAAAATCGCCCCAGCAATCGCCGCCGGAAATACGGTGGTTGCAAAACCCAGCGAAATCACCCCGATGACCGCTTTTCTTTTGGGAGAAATCTGCACCGAGGCCGGACTGCCAAAAGGCGTTTTGAACATCGTTCACGGCACCGGCCCTTCCGCGGGACAAGCCATTGTTGAACATAAAAACATAAAAGCAATTTCATTTACGGGTGGCACCAAAACCGGCGAAAACATTGCTCGAACCGCCGCACCGATGTTCAAAAAACTGTCGTTGGAATTGGGCGGAAAAAACCCAAACCTCATTTTTGCCGATTGCGATTACGGAAAAATGCTGGCCGTAACAGTAAAATCCAGCTTTTCAAACCAAGGGCAAATATGTCTTTGCGGCAGCCGGATTTTTGTGGAAAAACCCATTTACGAGAAATTCAAAAAAGATTTTGTTGAAAAAGTAAAACAGCTCAAAATCGGGAATCCATTTGAGGCCGCAACCGATATTGGCGCTTTGGTTTCAAAACCGCATTTGGAAAAAGTGGAATCGTACATAAAACTCGCCGAAAACGAAGGTGGAAAAATCCTTTTTGGCGGAAAACGCGTTTCCGTGAAAAATTTCGAAAACGGTTATTATTTGCAGCCCACAATTATTGAAATAGAAAGCAACGATTGCCGGATAAACCAAGAAGAAGTTTTTGGGCCCGTTGTAACCATTCTCCCTTTTGAAACTGAAGAAGAAGTTTTAAAAATGGCAAACTCGGTAAAATACGGCCTTTCGGCCACGCTTTGGACCACGGATTTAAACCGGACAATGCGCATTTCAAAAGAAATCGAAGCCGGAATTGTGTGGGTAAACACGTGGCTGAACCGTGATTTAAGAACACCTTTCGGTGGAATGAAGGACAGCGGCGTGGGCCGTGAAGGTGGGTTTGAGGCACTTCGGTTTTTTACGGAGGCGAAGAATGTTTGTATTCGGTATGAGGGATGAGGAATTAGGGATTAGGGATTAAAAAAACAAAAATAACGATGCAAAAAACGAAGCTCAAACAATTAAGAAATCATCAGGAGTTGTGTAAATTCAGCCTCACTAACTTGGCATCTGTCATCCAGCATCCAGCCCCCAGCCAAACCACAAAATAATGAAATACTACCTCATAGCAGGCGAGGCTTCCGGCGATTTGCACGGAGCGAATTTAATGAAAGCCCTAAAAAAGGAAGATCCCAGCGCGGATTTCCGTTTTTGGGGTGGCGATTTGATGCGTGAGGTTGGCGGGGTTGAGGTAAAACATTACAGGGATTTGGCGTTTATGGGTTTCGCCGAAGTGGTGCTGAACCTTCGCACTATTTTCAAAAACATTAAATTCTGCAAAAAGGACATCGAAGCTTACAATCCCGATGTTATTATTTTTATAGATTATCCGGGCTTCAATTTTCGGATTATGAAATGGGCGCGGAAAAAAGGCTTTAAAACACATTATTATATTTCCCCACAAATCTGGGCGTGGAAGGAAGGCAGAATAAAAGACATAAAACGCGACGTGGATGAAATGTACGTAATCCTTCCCTTTGAAAAAGATTTTTACGAAAGGAAACACAACTTTCCCGTGCATTTTGTGGGACATCCGCTGATTGATGCCATTTATAATTTGAAGCAAGTAGATCCAGAAACCTTCAAAAAGGAAAACGGATTGGACGAACGGCCAATTATAGCATTGCTTCCCGGCAGCCGAAAACAGGAAATAACAAAAATGCTGGAAATAATGATTTCCGTGGCAACCGATTTTACGGAATATCAATTTGTAATTGCGGGTGCACCGAGCCAGGAAAAATCGTTTTACGAAACATTTAGCACAAAAAACGTCCATTTTGTTTCAAACAAAACTTATGATCTTTTGAGCATTAGTGATGCAGCTTTGGTAACTTCGGGCACGGCAACTTTGGAAACGGCTCTTTTTAAAGTGCCACAAGTGGTTTGCTATAAAGGCAGCCGCATTTCCTATGAAATTGCGAAACGGGTTATAAAACTTGACTATATTTCGTTGGTAAATTTAATTCTCAATAAAGAAGTTGTTACCGAATTGATCCAAACGGATTTCAATACAAAACGACTAAAGGAAGAGCTTTCCAAAATATTGGATCCATACAAACGCGCTACCATGTTTTTGGATTATTACGATCTCGAAAAAGCCCTCGGAGGGAAAGGTGCCAGTGACAACACGGCCAAACTTATTTATTCAGCAATCAAGAAGTAAATAAAATTTTATATTTTTAGGCGTTAATCTTCTATTCCCTATTGATGAAAAATTTTCTGCTTCTTTCCATTTTCGCCCTACTTCTTGTTTCCTGCGGAAGTACGAAAAACACTGGAAAAGTTCCCGAAGCTATTATTGGCAGCTCCGCAAAGTCAAAAACTACCCATAGAATAGGCCAAAATGAAAATAATTCAACATCCCGCAAAACCAAGGAAATTTGCGATATCAAAGAAATTGAAACCGTAAAACCCAAGGAAACGCGCGACAACATTATTGATTTCGCAAAAACTTTTCAGGGAACGCGCTACAAATTCGGCGGCACCACGAAGGCCGGGATGGATTGTTCCGGGTTGGTTTTCACTGCCTTTAAAACCGAAAATATCACTTTGCCAAGAATTTCCCGCGATATGGCAACCAAAGGAATTCTTATTTCCTTTAAGGACATTGAGGAAGGCGACCTTGTTTTCTTCAAGACCACCAGTAAAAACACCATCACCCACGTAGGTTTGGTTGTTGAGTCCAAGCGCGGCGAGGTGAAATTTATCCATTCCACAACGCAGGCCGGCGTTATCATTTCTTCTATGGAGGAAGCCTATTGGAAAAAAGCCTTTGTTGAGGTTCGGCGGATTATCTAAAAAAGTTTTTTTGTACATTTAGAATAAAATTTTCAATATGGAAACCGCGGAATTGAAAAAAAAGTTGATTGCTAAAATCAATCTTACCGATAACAATGAAATTCTTGAAAGTGTGATGAACTTATTGGAATTTCATAATGAGGAAAATGTGTATATACTGAATGACGCCCAGCTTGCCGCTATCGAGGAAGCTCAGGAAGATTTTAGAAATGGTCGTTTTTTGACAAATGAGGATGCAAATGCCGAAATTGAAAAATGGCTAAGAAAATAATTTGGTCTCAAACCGCACATAACGATCGAAAGGGTATTTTAGCTTATTGGAAAAAACGTAATAAATCTGATGCTTATAGCATTAAACTATTTGCTCTTTTCAAAGACTCGGCCGCTACGATTTCTATATATCCGGAATTCGGAATAGCTACCCAAAAGAAAAATATACGATTTACCATTGTAAAAGATTATTTAATTTTTTACGCTATTGAAACAGATTACATCAAAATATTAAGAATCTGGGACAGCCGGCAAAATCCGGTCTCCCTAAAATTATAAAAATTATTCTCCCCAGTTGATTTAAGGTTTTAACTTAAAATCTTGGGGTATGAAATTTATAAACTTCACCGTAGTCAAGTTTTCCTTTTTTCTGATTTTTGGAATCCTCGCTTCCCATTTCTTTCCCATTTCCACACTCAGTTTGCCAATTCTTTTGGCGCTTTTTGGCGCGGTCGTCCTTCTTTGGTTTTGGACCAAAAACAAGGTTTTCCAAACGGTTTATTTCGGAATTGCAACCTACCTGTGTTTTTTCGCCGTGGGATATTTCAGCTATCAAATTAGGTTGCCAAAGTTTCAACCGCAACATTACTCCCACTTTATTTCAGAAAACAATCCACGGTTTGTCCAACTTAAAATCACCGAAAATCTCAAACCCAACAATTACTATCAAAAATACGTTGCAACTGCCCACCATATAGATGGAATGCCCGTTTCGGGAAAAATCCTGCTAAACATTTCCAAAGATTCCACAGCCGAAACCTTATTGCCCGATGAGGTGGTGCTGGTGTACGGCACCATTTCAGAAATACCGCCGCCACTGAACCCGCACCAATTCGATTATTCAAAATATTTGAAAACCATTGGAATTTATGGAGAAATGCGTATTCCTGCCCAAAACATTCTCACTGCGGTCCAAGGTACGCGAAACCTAAAAGGAACCGCGGAAAACCTGCGCGGGACCATAGTGCAAAAACTGACCGCCACAAACTTGGAAACGCAGGAACGCGGAATTTTACAAGCCCTTATTTTAGGGGAAACCAAGGATATTGACAAACAGCTTTACAGTGATTACGTTTCGGCTGGCGTAGTGCATATACTTTCCGTTTCCGGGCTACATGTGGGTATTTTGTACCTCATTTTGGGCGTTTTGCTGAAACCTATAAAACGTTTTCGCAGAGGCGAACTGATTCAATCCGTACTCATTATTTGCTTGCTTTGGTGTTTTGCGATGCTCTCCGGACTTTCGCCCCCGGTGGCACGAGCAGCGACCATGTTCAGCTTTTTTGCGGTGGCGCAACTGGCGGGCCGGACGAGTAATTCGATAAACACTATGTTTCTATCGTTACTCACTTTGCTTATCATCAACCCACTGTGGCTATTCCATATTGGTTTTCAACTGAGCTATTTGGCGGTTTTCTTTATTGTTTGGTTGCAACCCAAACTGTACAGTCTGGGGTATTCAAAATATTATCTGCTGCGGCAGGCTTGGGGAATAATTTCGGTCAGTCTTTGTGCACAATTGGGCGTTTTGCCGCTGAGCCTGTATTATTTCCACCAGTTTCCGGGTCTTTTTTTGGTGGCGAATTTGGTAGTGCTTCCGGTTTTGGGAATCATAATGTTTTTGGGGTTGATCGTGATGCTTTTGGCCCTATTTTGGAGATTGCCCGAATGGATGGGAACCGTTTATAATTTTATGATTGAATGGCTCAATAAATTCATCAATTGGGTGGCGGTGCAGGATCAATTTCTGTTTAGCGATATCCATTTTTCCGAACTGAAAGCTGTGGGAAGTTACTTATTGATTATTGTCTTTATTATGCTTTGGTATAAATTCAATTTCAGAAGATTGGCGACGGTTTTGGTGGCAATTTCCATATTATTGGGAATTTTCATTTGGGATAAATTCAAGGCTTCTTCCCATGAACTTATCGTTTTTCAGAAAAACAGGCAGGCTCTTTTGGGAAACAAAATAGGAAGGAATTTTGTTCTTTTTAAAGGTGATTCCACAAGCCACCAAGAAACTTTTCCTTTGAAACCATATTTGGTGGCAGAGAATATTTCCCATTATTCCGAAGAAAAACTTCCCCAAATATTCAGCTACAATCAAAAAAACATATTGATTTTGGACAGTTTGGGAATCTTTCCGAAGCGAAAAAATATACATACCGTTTTGCTTACCAACAGCCCAAAAATAAACCTGAACAGATTTATTGACAGCCTAAAACCGAAGCAGATTATTGCTGATGGCAACAATTATGCAACCTACGTGAAACGCTGGGAAAAAACCTGCAAACTGAAAAAGCTCCCGTTCCGCCATACGGCCAAACAAGGAGCTTTCCCAATAGAATAGCCCGAATATGAAACCGAAAATGCTATCCTAAAATGTAGGCTTAAAATTCTTTTGGTATTCTTCCCAAGCCTCGGTCGTGGTAATTTTCAAATAATCATCCGTATGAATCATTCTTAGAAAAATTTCGAGTTGCGGCGGCGTTCTATAGCCCGGCACCGCTTGAATCAAATCACCATTTTCCTTAAAGAAAACTACTGTGGGATAAGCCGTTACCTTCAACGCGTGGGCAAAGAGGTGCTGTGAATTTCTTCCTTTCCGTGCCGGATCGTAATTTGGATTCGTGTAAACAAAATCCTGATAATCCACTTCCTCCGTTCCTTCGGCATTGAACTTTACGGCATAATAATGTTTGTTTATATATTCAATAACCTCTTTGTCAGAAAAGGTATTTTTATCGAGCATCTTGCAGGGGCCGCACCAGGTAGTGTAAACGTCCATAAAAATTTTCTTGGGTTGCTTTTTTTGTGCGGCAAGGGCCTCATTCATCGTTAACCACTTAATTTCCTGCGAATTTGCAGTTCCGACAAATAATAACAAAACTAATAGTAAAAGATTTTTCATTGAATGCTTTTTAAAATTTTAAATTTCAAACAAATAGCGTTCCAAAGTAGGGAACGCTATTTTTAGAGAATGTATTGTGTATTAACGGATGCCGTGCATCAGTTTTTTTAGTACCGGATTGAGCAACATTGAAATTATTCCAACTCCAATTGGTATCAATGTAAAAATCAAAAAGAAGGTTCCCATTGAATATTCCGCCGAAATTTTATCGATCATACCGCCCATTGTTGCTGCCGCCTTTTGGCCCACCGCAATGGCAAGATACCACACGCCGAACATAAAACCAATCATTCGGGCGGGCACCAGTTTACTTAAATAAGAAAGCCCCAAAGGTGACAGACAAAGCTCGCCCATGGTGTGCATTAAATAGGCCAAAATAAGGAAAATCATACTCACTTTTGCCGTCATTGCACCTGGAGGAATATCGGATGCTCCATAGGAAAGGATTGCAAAACCCAAGCCCAACATAATTAAACCGATTCCATATTTTACGGCGGCACTTGGGTTGTATTTACTCTCCCACCATTTTGAGAAAATGGGCGCCAAGGTAATAATGAAGAATGAATTCAAAATTCCGAACCAAGTTGCATCCACTTCGTTTCCTTCCTGTGAAAATTTATCGTTCAACCTAAATAGCACCAAGGCCCAAACTCCTATAAAAGCAATAGCCAAAATGATATTGGAAGCGCCAATTCTTTTGAATGTTTTCTTAAAAAGCAAAAAGATTACGTAGGTAATAATTATTAACGGTACTGTTGTTAAAAGTGCATCCACAATTTTGAAAATCATTGCGGAATTCCCAACCAAAGTCCTGTCTGTATAATCCCGTGCAAAAAGCGTCATCGAGCCCAAGGACTGTTCAAAAAAGGCAAAGAAGAAAACCGTAAAAAGTCCAAAGACGGAAACTGCAATAATACGGTCCCTTACAATTGGTAAATATCTGCCGATGCGTGTAACCAATAAAATCAGAAAAAGAAACAAAGCGACCAACACGATAACATTACTGCCACTTAAACCTCCAATTTCAAAGGGCACTAAGGATTGTCCGCCAATTTTTTCCAAAGGATCGTTAAATAGATATAACAGTCCGCCCACGGAAGAAAGCACTACCAAAATTTTATCGAAGGTTGTAAAAGGGTTCAGTTTTGTGGGAACAATTTCCTCTTCGCGAAGCTCGGGCCTTTCCTCGTTTATGTTCTGCGGAATTTCTACCTCGTGCACTTTAGTTGGTTTCGCACCAACACTTCCGAAGAGCTTTCCGGCCAACAAAAATTGCAACATTCCCAAGAACATAAAAATGCCCGCAAGTCCGAAGCCCCAGGACCAGCCATAGTTTTCGGCCAAATACCCGCAAAGCATCATCCCGAAGAAAGCTCCGGCATTTACGCCCATATAGAAAATGGTATAGGCACCGTCTTTTTTGGATTCCTTGCCTTTGTACATTTCAGAAATTATGGAGGTGATATTCGGTTTAAAGAAACCTGTTCCAATAACCAAAAGCGCAAGTCCTAAATAGAAAGACATGGTGGTTTCCAGTGCCATGGAAGCATGGCCAAGGGTCATAATCACGCAGCCAATAACCACGGCCATTCTGTACCCAGTGATTTTATCGGCCACCCATCCTCCAATAATTGGGGTTAAATAAAGTAAAGAGGCATAAGTTCCAATTAAAGCCAGGGCGTGCTCCCGAGGCCATTCCCACCCGGGATTGTCGCTTAATATTGGCGCGGTTAAAAAAAGTACCAAAAGGATTCGCATTCCATAAAATGAAAAACGCTCCCACATTTCGGTGAAAAAGAGGATGAAAAGTCCGGCCGGGTGGCCCAGCACTTTGTCTTTAAACAGGTTTTCTATATCGGTGTTCATAGAATTTGAATTTGGTTAGAAAGTTTATTACGCCTTGTTGATGTCTGGATCTGCTATTTCAAATCCTTCATTGTGGCCGTCAATTTCACGTCATCATCCTCAGTAACAAGCCATAGCTTTTCCAATTAATTTATTCCGTGCATCATTTTCTTTAACTTCGGATTCAATAGCAATAAGATTACTGCGGCAAATATGGGTACCGCTGCGATAATCAAGAAAAAGATAGACATCGAATACGTTTCCGAAATTTTATCAATGAACGAACCTGTCATCCCGGCAATAAAGTTGGCTATTGCTGAAGCTGTGAACCAAAGGCCGAATAACAAACCTGCCAACCGTTTTGGTGACAGTTTGGAAACATAGGACAAGCCTACTGGCGATAAGCACAGTTCACCCGTGGTGTGGAAGAAGTAGGCCAGAATTAACCAAATCATGCTTACCGCGGCAGTTTCGGCGCCTTGTGGAATACTGCTTGCCCCAACTGAAAGCACAACAAATCCCAATCCCACTAAAGCCAAGCCCATAGCAAATTTTACGGGTCCGGAAGGATTCCATACTTTTTCCCACATTTTACTGAAAGAGGATGCGAGGGTTATGATAAAAAAGGAATTCAAAATTTGGAACCAAGAAACGGTTACTTCTGTTTGCTCAAGATTAAATTCGCGATATACTTTCCAAAAGCCCAAAACCCAAATAATCATAAATGAAATTGCGGTAAAGATGATCGTCATTGGATATTTCGCATAAATTTTCTTTCCTAAACCGTAGAGTACCCATGTAACTATTAAAATTGGGAAGATTGTTAAAATGGCATCAACCCATTTAAATATAGTACCTGCGTTACCTTCCAAAACCCTTTGTGTATAGTCTTTTGCAAAAACTGTCATGGATCCTCCGGCCTGTTCAAAGGCGAAGAAGAAAAATATACTGGCCACCATTAGCACCCCAACAACAACCAATCTATCCCTAACAATATGGGATTCTGGCTCTTTATCATCTAAATCGTCAACCACTTTTTCAATATCTTCTATGATTTCCTTTTTAGGCTTTTGACCAACTAAACCGAAAATTTTCTGCCCAAAATAGAATTGCAACATTCCAAAGAACATAAACACCCCAGCCAAACCAAAACCGTAATGCCATCCTATTTTTTCCCCGATATAGCCACACAACAACATGCCCAAAAATGCGCCTGCATTAATTCCCATATAGAAAATGGTGTAGCCTGCATCTTTTTTGGAACTTGAATCTGGGTACAAATTCCCAACCATAGAGGAAATGTTTGGTTTGAACATCCCATTTCCGAGAATCATAAACACAAGCCCCACAAAAAAGAAAGAAGGGCTAATCCCTTCAAGCGCCATGGCCGCATGACCCATGGTCATAATCAAGGCACCAATCAAAATAGCCTTTCTGAACCCAGTGAACCTATCGGCTATCATCCCTCCAATTAGTGGGGTTAAATAAACCAAACCGGTGTACCAAGCATAAAGTTGCATGGCATCTGCATTGGTCCATTCCCAACCGCCTTTGGCTATTTCTGTTATTAGGAATACGGTTAACAATGCGCGCATTCCATAATAACTGAAACGTTCCCACATTTCAGTAAAAAACAAGACGAAAAGTCCGGCGGGATGCCCCATTACCATACTGTCGTCTATTCCGCGTTTCGCAAGATGTCTAATTAATTGAGGCTCGTTATTTTGGCTCATAAGTTCAGAAGTTTTTTTTTATAAATTGTTTTTAATAAAATCGGTCATTAAAGTATAAAGATGCAATCGGGTATTTCCGCCGTAAATGCCGTGGTTTTTGTCGGGATAGATTCTCCAATCAAACTGCTTGTTTGCCTGTACCAAAGCTTCCACCAATCGCATGGTGTTTTGAACGTGAACGTTGTCATCGGCGCTTCCGTGTACCAACAAGAATTTCCCTTTCAATTTATCTACGTGTGAAAGCGGCGAATTTTCATCATAACCCGAAGCATTTTCCTGTGGTGAAAGCATAAAGCGCTCGGTGTAAATACTGTCATAAAACCGCCAACTTGTAACGGGCGCAACGGCAATGGCCATTTCAAAAGTTTCGGGCGCTTGAAAAAGCGCGTTGGACGACATAAACCCACCGTAGCTCCAGCCCCAGATTCCGGTGCGGGATTCGTCAATATAGGGCAGCTCGCTCAATTTTTTGGCAACTGCTATTTGGTCCTCCACTTCATATTTGCCCAATTCCTTTTGGGTCATTTTTTTGAAATCCCTTCCTTTTAAACCGGTTCCGCGGCCATCAACACAGGCAACAATAATTTGTTGTTCATTCGCAAGTATTTGGTGCCAATAATCATTTCCGCCCATCCATTTATTGGCCACACTCTGAGAGCCGGGGCCGGAATATTGGAACAAAAAAAGTGGATACTGTTTTGTTTCATCAAAATCCAGGGGTTTTATCATATACATATTCAAAATTTCCCCATTGATAGTAATGGTTGAGATTTCTTTGGGTGAAATTTTATAGGAAGACAACCGATTTTTGAGCGCGGTGTTATTTCTTATTTCCCGCAAAACCTTTCCGGTCTTTGCTTGGTTTAGGGTGAAAACGTAGGGTGTGTCAACATCAGAAAAAGTTCCGATGAAATAGGTATAATCTGCACTAAAGTCGGCATCGTTCGTACCGGTTTGTTGGCTCAATCGCACTTTGTTTTTTCCCGACGGAAGTATGGAATACACGTCGCGGTTAGTGCTTCCATTTTCAGAACTTTGATAGTAAACGCGACCGGTGTTTTGGTCAAACCCGTAAAAGGCGGTTACTTCCCAAGGGCCTTTGGTTACTTGGTTCAGCAACTTTCCATCCTTATCGTACTGGTAAATATGGTTCCAGCCGTCCTTTTCGCTGGTCCAGAAAAAACTGTTGTTGTTCAGAAAGGTAAGATTGTCCGTAATGTCCACATAGGCATCGTCCTTTTCCTGAAGGACCAAATTTGTGGTGTTTTTGGTGGCATCCACAAAAATCAAATCTACTGTGTTTTGGTGGCGGTTGGTGAGCTGTACGCTCAGCAAATCATTGTTCTTTGTCCAAAGTAGCCGTGGAATATAATAGCTATTGTAATTTGAAAGATCCACCTCTGAAGTTTTCTTGCTTGCCAGATCATAGAGGTGCAATGATACTTTTGAATTTGCCTCGCCCGCCTTGGGATATTTAAAAGTTTCTGCCGAAGGATAAAGCTCGTCTCCGTAAACATCCATATTAAATTGGGGCACTTCGGTTTCATCAAACTTTATGTAGGCTATTTTATCGCCGTTTTGGCTCCACTCAAACGCCCTCACAAAAGAAAACTCCTCTTCATAAACCCAGTCTGCAATACCGTTAATGATAGTGTTCTTTTTGCCGTCGGCAGTGATTTGGGTGGTTTCGCCAGAATTCAAATTCTTTATGTAAAGATTGTTTTCGAAACCGTAGGCAATTTTGTTTCCGTCGTTGCTGAAAGTTGGCTCTTGGATTTTATTGGTTGAGACCAACTTGAAATCCTTCGATTTTATGTCATAAACATAATAGGTGCCAAGGGAGGAATGGCGATAGATCTGTTCCAGTTGTGTTGTGAAAAGAATCTTGGATTCATCTTTGTTGAATTCATAGGAAATGAGGTGATCAATTCCTTTTAAATCCTTACTGTTAAGCAGCGTTTTTACTTTTTCGCCACTTTTATAATCGTAAACATCAACCGTTGAAGCCTTGGTTTCCCGGTCATAATTGAGAACGGCATATTCCTTTCCGTTGTTCATGGGGTGCAGGACGTCCAGGCCTTGGGTTCGGAATGTTCCGTTCCAGATTTCTTCAAGTAAAATGTTTCTTTGTTGGGCAGTAAGGGTGGAAGATGCTGAAAAAACCAGCAGCAAAAAGGCGAGGGAGATAAATCTTTTCAAAGTGTTAAAATTTTAATATGCCAAGTTTACTAATTTTTTGTGAAAGAGGGCATGGAAAATTTGTTAAATAAGCCTTGGAAGCGTTATTTAGTGCGAATTACAATTAATTAAAACAGTTGGGAAAAACCCGACTTTTTAATAATCAGCACAGTAAGTTTTGAAAATAAAAATGGGACTAATCGCGAATTAGCGGCATGGTGGAGCACCGCAGCAGCCCTTCCTGTTTGGATATTTCAGCATACGGAACCTCTTCTACGGTGAAGCCTTGGTCCCGGAGCCATGTATTTAACCTTGTGAAATTCTTTTCGGAAATGACAACTTCAGGGGAAATGGAGAAAATATTGCTGTTCATATCATACATTTCCCGTTTGGTGATATGGAAGCAATTTTCCCTTCCGAAGAAATTCATCAACCATTCATATTCCTCGTCTATCAAAAACCCTTCTTTGTGAATTATTGCCTTTCCCTTTCCCAACGGCTGGAAACAGCAATCAAGGTGCAGTGCATTTTCTTCGGCCACGGTATTGCTTTTCCGAAGACTGAAGGATTTCACTGTTTTATGCGGAAACAATTTCTGAAGGTGTTTCACGGCCTTCATATTCGTTCGGGCCGTAATGTAATTTGGGTAATCGTCGCCGTAATAAGTTCCGACAAAAATATATTCGCCCCACGGCATTACATCGCCGCCTTCAATGTGGGCATTTTCTGGGAATTCAATAATTTTTGAGGGATCGATCTGTTTTATAACGTGCTCAATCGCCTCAATTTCCATGGAACGGTCTTCAAGAATATTGGCAATAATAATTTTGTCTTCAATAACAAATGCAATGTCACGCGTGAAAATTTGGTTGTAATCCTTTATGGAATGGGGCCTGTAAACTTTTATATCATATTTTTTAAAAACCTCAGCAACGGCCTCCATTTCCGCAACCATATCTTCATCTCTGGGATAGGTGCCCGCTTTTATATGTTCGGCTGATTTTGGATCATAGGCATTTTCCAGCAGTGGCACCGGGCCATTGCTATCTGCCCTGCCCAGCACTACTGCACGTAATCTTGAGATTTCGTCATTGATATTCAAATTGATCATAGGGCAAATATAGAGAAAGCACCTCGATAGTGAAGTGCTTTCCAAAGTATTAAATTATGTTTTTATCGTTTTTCGATTGGCACAAAAGAACGAAGGTTTTCTCCAATATAAATTTGTCTGGGACGGCCAATGGGCTCTTTTTCAAGTCTCATTTCCCGCCATTGTGCAATCCATCCCGGCAAACGGCCGAGGGCGAACATTGGGGTAAACATTTCAACGGGAATGCCCAAGGCCCTGTAAATGATACCCGAGTAGAAATCTACGTTCGGGTATAATTTTCTCTCTACAAAGTATGGATCTTCCAATGCCTCTCTTTCAAGGGCTTTGGCAATGTTGAGAACGGGGTCGTCAATCCCCATATCTTCCAAAACATCGTCGGCAGCTTTCTTTATTATTTTTGCGCGCGGATCAAAGTTTTTGTAAACCCTGTGTCCAAAACCCATTAAACGGAAGGGATCATTCTTGTCCTTGGCTTTTGCCATAAACTTTTTAGTGTCGCCGCCATCTTCTTTAATGGCCTCCAACATTTCAATAACGGCTTGGTTTGCGCCTCCGTGGAGCGGCCCCCAAAGTGCGGCAATGCCCGCCGAAATGGAAACAAACAGGCCGGCGTGGGAAGAACCAACAATACGAACGGTTGATGTGGAACAGTTTTGCTCATGGTCAGCGTGAAGAATCAACAATTTGTTCAAGGCCTCAACTACCGTTGGTTTGGTAGTGTATTCGCCACTTGGCTTTTTGAACATCATCTTTATGAAATTCTCAACATACCGAAGGGAGTCGTCGCCATAATCCAGCGGCAGTCCCAAACGTTTTCTGTAGGTCCAAGCCGTAAGTACCGGGAATTTTGCCAAAATCTTTACAATGGCTTTATACATATCTTCCTCGCTATCAACGTTTACGGAAGAAGGGTTGAAAGCCACCAATGCCGAGGTCAAGGATGAAAGGACCCCCATTGGGTGGGCAGATTTTGGGAAGCCATCCAATATTTTTTTAACGTCCTCATCAACGTGTGACTGCGCTTTTATATCATTATGGAATTTTTCAAGTTGCGGTTCTGTGGGAAGTTCGCCAAAAATCAAGAGATAACAAACTTCCAAAAAGCGGGCTTTTTCGGCAAGTTCCTCTATGGAATAACCCCGATACCGAAGAATGCCTTTTTCCCCATCCAGAAAAGTGATGGCGCTCTCACATGAACCTGTATTTTTATATCCCGGATCAAGGGTAACAACGCCCTCGGTTACGCTTCGAAGGTTTTTTATGTCTATTCCTAATTCATTTTCAGTTCCTTCCACAATGGGAAATTCGTATTTTTTACCATCTATCTCGAGGGTCGCAATCTTGGCCATAAAGTAATTGTATATTTAATTTAATTCAGAAATGCTAATTTACAAAATCTCGTGCTATTTCTTTAACATTAATCAATATTCTTAGGTTAAAAAATCCATAAATAAGCGGGATTCGGCTTCTTTGAAACCCATAAAAAACCCCTGCTGAATGCCGGGGTTTAAAAGGCTTTGGAAATGATGTTAAATTTTGAAGGCATTTCGCTTCGGAAAATATGCAACTTCGCCCAATTGCTCCTCAATTCGAAGCAATTGATTGTACTTTGCCATTCTATCGCTTCGCGAAACAGAACCCGTTTTTATTTGGCCACAGTTCAGCGCTACCGCCAAATCCGCAATTGTATTATCCTCGGTTTCCCCGCTGCGGTGGCTCATTACGGAAGTATATCCGGCGTTGTGCGCCATATTCACCGCCGCAATTGTTTCGGTCAACGTACCAATTTGGTTTACTTTTATTAGAATTGAATTGGCTATTTTTTCAGAAATACCTTTTGAAAGCCGTTCCACATTTGTAACGAACAAATCATCGCCCACCAATTGAACTTTATCGCCAACTTTTTCGGTTAAATATTTCCAGCCTTCCCAATCGTTTTCGTCCATTCCATCTTCAATTGAAATGATTGGATATTTTTTGCACAATTCGGCCAAATAATCAGCCTGTTCTTTTGAAGTGCGCACCTTTCCTTTATCGCCTTCGAATTTTGTGTAATCGTATTTTTTATTGATATAGAATTCCGCGGCAGCGCAATCCAACGCAATCATTACATCCTCGCCCAATTTGTAGCCGGCTTTTTTAGTTGCTTTTGAAATCGTATCCAAAGCATCTTCGGTTCCTTCCAAAGTTGGGGCAAAACCGCCTTCGTCACCAACGGCAGTACTTAAACCGCGATCGTGCAATACTTTTTTAAGATTGTGAAAAATCTCTGAACCCATTTGCATTGCATGGGTAAAGCTTTTCGCCTTTACGGGAATAATCATAAATTCCTGAAAGGCGATTGGCGCATCACTGTGCGAACCACCGTTAATAATATTCATCATTGGCACGGGAAGCGTTTTCGCACTCACACCGCCAACGTAACGGTACAAAGGCATTCCGAGTTCATTGGCCGCTGCTTTTGCGCATGCCAACGAAACTCCCAAAATTGCATTTGCGCCAAGTTTCGATTTGTTTTTGGAACCGTCCAAATCGATCATTGTTTTATCGATAAGCTCCTGCTCAAAAACCGAAACGCCCAATAGTGTTTCGGCTATTTTTCCATTTACGTTTTCAACAGCTTTTAAAACCCCTTTTCCCATATAATCCTTTCCGCCGTCGCGAAGTTCAACCGCTTCGTGTTCGCCGGTTGACGCTCCGGAAGGAACGGCGGCACGGCCCATAAAACCGTTTTCGGTGATTACGTCAACTTCGATTGTTGGATTTCCACGGGAATCGAAGATTTGGCGGGCTTTGATGTCGATGATGATGCTCATTTCTGAAAGTTAATAGTTATTGGTTAATCGTTATTGGTTAATCGTTATT
>JBEBRF010000036.1:0-20097 GCA_040394975.1 Aequorivita soesokkakensis | reverse complement strand
ATTGCTTACGACAATCCGTGTACCATTGAAATAACTTATGTTGGTGATAAAGAAATTTAATTATGAAAAATATTTACATTAAATCAATACTTATCCCATTCCTTCTTTTTTCCACAAATATAGTTTGGAGTCAAGTAGGCATTGGATCGACCTCCCCAAAAGGGGCTTTGGATATTGGTATAACAAATGCCGGGTTGGTATATCCCACAGTCGCTTTATCAGATGTTAATACCCAAACCATTAGTAATCCGAATGGCGCTAATATAGTTACGGGAACCCTCGTGTATAATTCCAATACTTCCAGTAATGGCGTAAACAGTGTTTATCCGGGTCTTTATTTTTGGAACGGCACGAAATGGATCCCGCAGTTCGGGAAAAAGGACAATAAGCTTTACTCCCAAAACAGCAACTTAAGAACCCAATCGAACATAACTATTGGCGATCAACCCATAAGTTTTGACGAAAGCTCATTCAATCCAAAATATAGCGGGGTTTATAAAATTCTTGTTACCGTACATTACGGGGGTGGGGAACTGGACAACCCTTCCAATCCCCAATATGTAAATTTTAATTCAGAAGAAGGTGTATTTAAGTTTTCTTTCAAGGAGCACACAACCACATTTACGTTAAAGTCCTTTTCCGGAAAAAACAATGACAAAATGTTCAAAGGCGGGACTGGTAGTTTGCAAAAGGTTTATATCAATCAATACAACCAAGCTTCCATTACTATCGAAGAAACGCTCACGGCCGAAACCCCATATCCTTTTACCTTGACATTCAACCAAGAAACCGCTCCCGGATTTATAGATGACGGAGATGGAAGCCCATCAGCCGGACACGGTTATATTTTTATTAATGACAATTTAAAGTGTACTGTTGAATTTAATTATGTAGGCGAATAAATACCTATCCTAACAAAACAGCGATGAAAACATTAAATTTAAAATATTTTGGAACAGCATTCTTTTTATGCTTGCTTTTCCAACAAACAACACAGGCCCAAGTGGGAATTGGAACCACAATGCCCGAAGGCGCTTTGGATTTGGAAACGACGTCACAAGGTTTCGTTATTCCGCGTGTTGCGCTTACCAACAAAACCTCCGAAAACCCCGTTGTCAATCCAAATGGAGCCAGCTTGGTTGAAGGAACGATAATTTACAATACAAGCTTGACCAAACTTGGAGCCAACGATGTTTCCCCTGGAATTTATGCTTGGGACGGCAATCAGTGGAATCCTCAATTTATTAAGGAAGATTATAAAAAATATTCCCAGAACCAAATCGAAAGTGAATGCTGCCAACGTACTACGATCCGGCAAAATTATGAGGATCCAAATCCAAACGCTGTGGATAATGTTTCTGGATTAACGAATATAACTTTTGAACCCAAATATTCCGGAAGGTATAAAATTGAGGTGAATACCAATTTTGCCGCTGGCGAAATAGTTGATTTTACTGGGGCCTATGATTATATATCGCTTGCCACTTCCGAAGGTGCATTTTTCTTTCGTATTGCTGGCCCCGGAGTCAATATAAATCCTACAACAGGATACTTTGAATATAAAAAGGGATGGATGTACACACATTCTTATTCCGCACGTAACAAAATTGAGAGCCCGAACATCATCCATAGTAATATAGTACCGCATTTCCAATCCGTAACCCATTATGTGTATTTATTGGCGGAAGAACCTTATACATTTACATTAAGCAATTGCATCAATACCGGGGATGACTATTTTTTAGGCAATGGCGATACCGGGGAAGGTAGGGGGCATATTGGGCATGATATTCCTTGTACTGTTGAATTCACATTTTTGGGAGACTAATTTAACTTTATTTATAAATCACCTATGAAAAACAATATATTTCCATTTTTGCTTTTGTGCTCATTCATAGCCTCAGCACAAGCTCCATGTATTAACGGTTTCGCAAATTATGGAGGCAAAAGCTACCCCTGCAACGGGCTTACTTTACAAAGTTACATCTCATCCGCAACCATGGGAGCCAATGAGGCCCATGATTCCTGGGGGTGGACCGACCCGCAAAGTGGAAAGGAATATGCGGTTGTGGCCTTGGACAACGGCACCTCATTCGTGGATATCAGCAATCCCACGAGCCCAAAATACCTTGCCAGATTAAATACTCAAGTAGGCTCAAGCCTTTGGCGCGATGTAAAGATTTATAAAGATCATGCATTTATAGTGAGTGATGCAAACGGAAATCACGGCATGCAAATTTTTGATCTACGGAGATTGAGAACTCTCACGGGGAATCCTGTAGCAAACTACACAAAATCACAAACAGACGGCAATTTATTTTGGGACGGAACTGGCTCTAACAGAAAAGGCAGTGCGCACAATATTGTTATAAATGAAGCTACCGGGTATGCATACATTTTAGGGTCGCAAGGTTTTAATAGCGGTGGGCCCATAGTGGTTAAACTTGACAACAACAATGATGGCATTCCCGATGATCCCGTTATAGTGAATCTATACCCAACTTTAGGCTATTGTCATGATGCCGAGGTAGTAATCTACGACGGTCCCGACCCCGATCATCAAGGCAAGGAAATTATGGTAGGAGCATTTAGCGGAAACAATAAAGTGAACATCATAGATTTTACCAACAAGGCAAATCCTACGCTTATTTCTTCAGTAACCTATGCCGATAAGTTTTATACCCACCAAGGTTGGTTTACGGAAGATAAAAAGTTCTTTATCGCCGGCGATGAAGTGGACGAAGAAAGCGCAGGCTTCAATACCCGTACCTTAGTTTTCAATGTTGAGGATTTGGACAATCCCTATTTGGCCTACACCCACTATGGCGCTACTCCCGCCATTGACCACAATGGCTACGTTCGGGGCAACCGTTTCTACCTTGCAAATTATGCGGCTGGTGTAAGGATCATGAGGGTGGACGGACTTTACGATCCGTCTCCAAGCATGACGGAAATAAATTATTTCGACACGTATCCCACTAACAATAATGCAGCCTTTAATGGCACTTGGAACGTGTATCCATTCTTTGAGAGCGGAAATATTATTGCTTCGGGTTTTGGAAATGAAAGTATAAACGGGGATGGCGGACTGTTCGTAATAAAAGACCCACTCTATGACAACACCCCCCCAAATGCCATCTGCCAAAACTACACCGCAATTTTGGACAAAACCACAGGTAGCGTAACCATTGCCGCAACCGATATCGACAATGGTTCCACCGACAATTTCGGGATAACCAAAAGAACCATTACTGCCGGGCAAACAACCTTCACTTGCAAGGATGTGGGCCAAACTTTCAATGTAACTCTTACGGTGGAAGATGATTACGCAAACAAATCTTCCTGCACTGCCACAGTTACGGTGGCAGCTGCACCCACCGTTTATTCCGGCGGCAATTGGAGCAACGGAACTCCCGGAATGGGCAGCCATGCCAAAATCAGCAGTAATTATGACACAGCCGTAAAAGGAAGTATAGATGCCTGTAGCTGTGAAGTAGATGCAAATAGAACCTTGACCGTGGCGGGGGAAACGTATCTCAATGTAACCAAAAACATTATAGTGAATGGCAATTTGACCGTTGCGCATACCGGCAGTGTAGTGCAAACGGAAAGCGACGCCACCGTTGCCAACAATGGCACCATCAACGTAAATTACACCACCCCATTTATGCTTCCGAAGGTATTTGTGGTAATGGGTAGCCCAATGACCACCGAAACCCGTGAGGGGGCTTTTGGAAGTTCATACCAGTTTTTAAACCACATTACCGAAAACTTCGTCCCTAATCCAGAAGTGGCGGCACAGTTTCCAGGCGCCGAAAACTTTGCTGATGACAATAGGGATGATTGGGCCAACTACACCGGGGCGGTAAACCCCGGCGAAGGATACATCGCGCGCCCCCAATTAAACGGAAATGATGGCAACAAAACGTATGATATGACCTTTGAACAGGGAACCCTAAATTCGGGAAATATTGATTTCAACGTGATTTACAACGGCACCCAAATCAGTAGTCCGAATGTGTTGGCAAATCCGTATGCCTCCGCTATCAGCGCAGTAGATTTTATAAATGCAAACGCTATGGTGGACGAGGTGTATTTTTGGAGCCCCAACACCCCGCCGAGTCCATTGTTGCCCGGGGCGTATTCCATAAATTTTAGTATGGAAGATATTTCCATGTACAATTTAATGGGAGGCACCCCCGCGCCGTCCGATCCCGCACAGATTGAACCCAGCGGCTATATATCAACGGGCCAAGGATTCGGAATAAAGGCAAAGGCCGCAGGGGTAGCCGTCTTTACGAATGCGATGCGGGTAACGGGAAATAATAATACTGGCCGGAGACCAATGGTGGATGGCAACGATAGAATTTGGGTGCAGGTAAAAAACGAACAATACCAAATGCAGAACAATACCCTTATCGGTTTTTCACAGCAAACTACCGCGGGAATGGATCAAGGGTATGATAGCAAAAGACTGGCTACGGCCCTTTCCCTATACACCCATTTTGAGGACGGGAGCAAAGAATTGGGGATACAAAGCCGCGAACCTTTTGAAGATGGAGCAAAGGTGCTTATGGGCTTTTCCAGTTTATTGGACGAAAACCTTGAGTACACCATTTCAATAAAAGACATACAGGGCCCCGCTTTTGGGGATGTGACTGTTTTTTTGGTAGATAATGAATTGAACATCACGACCAATCTATCACAACAAACTTACACTTTCAAAGTGGCCAAGGGAACATATAACAGCCGTTTTACCCTTCAGTTCAGAAGCAATGAAGTATTGGGGGATTCCAGCAGTGCCCTGGAAAAAGTAGCTGTTTCCCCAAACCCAACGAGCCAGGTGTTGAACATTCAATCTCCCGAGGCCAAAATAACTGCTTTGGAAATTTATGATATAAGCGGAAGAAGGCTGAAACGCTATGATTTGGCCGGGGAAGCGCAATATCAACTGGAAGTGGCAAATTTACAAAGTGCCGTTTATTTCATTAAAATAAGCACGGATAGCGGCACGGTAACTAAACAGATTATTAAGCAATAAACTATATTTCCATAATCATTAATTCTATTCACCCAAAAAACCGCCATTCCCCAAGGCGGTTTTTTTTTGCGCAACTGCTGCCGGTTATTCCTTAAATTTCGTCAATAAACTGGTGCCCGAAATTTTGCCGTTCTTTTCATAATTCACTGCTTTAACGGCACCCACCCCCTCTGAGACCCATTGTTTTGTGGTGGAGCGTTGGTTCATCCCCATTATTTTTGAATCGGTAGTGTGGGTTATCACAAAACAGTTAAAAGTTCCCGCCGGGGTGGTTATGGATTCGTTACCTATTACGGCGCGGTCTGTAATGGTAACGGTTGTGTTCATAGTGATGCCGCTGATGCTCATTTTCATATTCATAGTGGCATCGGGCAATTGCTGCCCCACTGCTAAGTTGTTGGGCCATTCCAGGTTGGTGCCCGTAATGTCATATTCCATTTTGCCGAATTGTTCAAAAAGCTGCGGATTCATCATCGATTTAAAATCTATGGAAACCACTTCGCCATTGCAGCTCACCTCGAATGATGAGTCTGCAATGGGCTTGCCCTTTCCATCGGTGAGTTTTGAATTTATCGTTCCAATTTTTTCTCCTCCGGCTTGTCGCACGTTCACTACTTCATAATCAATCACTGCCGAGGTTTTGTCTTTTTGGTCTTAAACGGTTATCTGGAATTCCGTTCCCTCGTTCAGGGGATAATACTTGTTACAATCTTGTTGTGAACGTGCAACGGACGCTATTGAAATTAATATAAATGTGGTGAAAAATGTTTTCATATCATAAAGTTTAAAGGGTTGCGGGAAGCAAAAAAAATCAGGGTAAACGGCACTTATAAAAACCTAAACCGGTGGTCCCCGATTTAAATTTAGTTAAAATAACCGAACCTGCATTTTAAAATCTAAGCATTTATAAATTAATTGTTTGAGTAGAGAATGATGGCGTCGGCATCTCCTTTTACGGCTATGCTCAAACTGTTTTTTGAAGCGCCCTCGCCCAAAGATGCCGCCGATGCTCCATACACGGGAAACCCTTTCAGAAGCTCTCCGTCCTTGTCAAAAACATACACTTTCTTTTCCTGGGTTTCAGTAATGGTGGCGAAGGAATTTCTGTTTAGTGTGAAAAGTTGGGGTTTGGTGTATATCCCAAGTGGCAGCTCGGCCAGTTTTCCATTTATCCGCAGTTTGTTGTCGTCAAGCGTGATTTTTGTATTTCCGTGCACTGCAAACCAGTAATTGCTGCCCACATCCAGTTTTTGGGAAGTCACTTTCCCGGATTCTGAAATGCGTTCCTTTGTGTTTTTTTCCGTAATCACCACAAAAGTATCGTCTTCCTCCGCTACGGGGATTTCGGAAAAATCAAAATTTTTGGAAACCGTGACCCGCGGTTTGCCCACCCGGCTCAAAATATTGAGCTTTCCGCTTTCTTCCGCAATCACGATATAATCCCTATTGCCCATTCTAATATGTGAGGGCGAATGCACAATAGTGCTTTTTGCCCTATTAAAGCTGAACCCTTTCACAGTGTTTCCGGTTTTGTCATACATCAGCAGTTCTTTTCCCTGCACCACCACGAACCTATAATTTCGGTTGTTGTCATAGTCAAACACCGAAAGCGGCAGTGTCACCTTGTCTTTGAAATTTATGGGAAACCCTTTTGCATTCTTTCCGTTTTTGTCCAAAATATGGAATGCTTCCTTGGTGGCGAAGGCTATATGTTTGCCGCCAGAAATTTCCACGGCTTCCACTTCGCCCAAAATTGGGGAGCCGAGGGTTTTGGTCCAAAGGATTTTTCCACTTTCCGAGATAAAATAGAGTTTGTTGGCCATATCTTGGACTACGATAGCGCCGTTGCCATTTTGTCCCTCCATAAATTGCGGATGGCCCAGCACTGCGTTTTCCAATTTTATATTGAATTTTTCGGTAACCGTGCCAGACACCCGTGTGGCAGCAGCCCCTGCTTCGCGGCAGCTCAGGGCAAGGTGGGCAAAATTTCTGTCATAACTGAACTGTAGCGCGGCCAAGGGAAAATTTTCAAATGAAATATTTTCAATTCCAGCCTTACTTTTAGCGTTGAAAAATTTAGAGATCGCTTCGGAAAAATCGCCTTTCATTTTATAGAATAAAAGGGAAGAAGCCGTGCCCAGATCAGCCGCGGTATGTTCAAAATAGGCCGTGTTTTTTATAGTGTTGTTGTTTATATAATCAGCGATAATGCCTTGGGCGGTGCTTTCACTTTCCGTAAAAACAAAGAAATTATTCAGTTGAAAAACATAGTTCGCCGTGCCGGAATTTATAAAGGGCGTAAAGGTTTTTCGGAAAAGTTCGGGCTCGCTGAACGATTTGATTTTTGTATCGCGGAAATCACTTTTTTCAGAAACATAGCGGGCCAAGACATCCAGGGTTAGCGCGGGGTCAATGCTTTTTATGAAAAGTGCGGTTTCGGTTTTGAAGTGGATTTTGCCCACTTCGCTTACTGAGCCAAATATACCGGTGGTTTGTGCGGTTTCACTTTCCCCGCGGAAGCGGCGCAGGTTTTTTTGGAACTTCTCCGCATCGTTAAATGTAATGCTCATGGCGCTGTGGGCATCGGTGGGCACCAATTCGGCGAGGTGGTTTTCTTGTGGGATCTGTCCGTCAAATACATTTAAAAGTTGGGGAAGGCTGTCCGTGGCCAAAGTAATTCCCCGGGCTTTGATTGATTCCGGTGAAAGCACGATATCCAGTGCGCTCCAGGAGGTAAAGTTTACTTTTGTGGAATCGTTCACAGCAACTTTTTTGCCCCGAACCAAGGCCGTAAATCCATTTGTGGCGGGCAGGTTAAAGACTTTTTTGAAGGTCTCGTCGCGTTCCGTTTTTCTGTTTAGTATTTCCTGCAGCAATTGTTGGGACGAAGAAACCACGAAAACGCTGTCAATAACGGCGGAATATGCAACCTCTTTTTCCATGGTGATGCGCTGGAAAGAGGTTCCGTCCACCGTTAAGGTTTCAATGGTTCTGTTTTTGATGGAATCCGTCTGAAAAAGGCGCTCCGAATATTTCGAAATAAATGTAAAAGCCGATAGGGAATCATTCAGGCTATTGATGCACAAAAGACTCTGCGAGTTTGGGTGAAGGTTTGTGAGGAGGATTTTTTTATCGGAAAAAAATGCAAAAGGGAGCGTTTTTTCAAATTTTGAAATCAGGGAATTGTTTTCAATATCGGCCTGAAGGTTTTCAAAATTTGAAATCTTAAATACCACGGAAGCGTTTTGGGGAACAAAATCCATCAACGTACCGGTTTTTGGTGGGGTTTGGTTGCAGGCGCCCAAAATCCCGCACAAAATAGTGATGAAAAGAAAAGGTCTAAAAAGTTTCGTTCGGAAATTATTCATAACACAAAAATAGCACGGAATAGTGATGCTTTCCACCTTTGTTGAAATAGTTTATCTACGGGTTTTCAACAGGGGGGATTTTTGGATTTTTAGATTATTGGAATATTGGAATATTGGAATATTGGAAGAATGGAAAAATTTGGGTGTTTGGGATCATTTTTAGTTCGGATTCATAGAATCCAACAATCCAAAAATCTAAAAATCCAATTCAATTTCGGGGAGCAATTTAAAAGTCTTTCGATGAAAAATGGTGCTGCCGTGCGTGCGGATGGCATCGCGGTGCTCCATTGTTGGGTATCCTTTGTTCTGTTTCCAGTTGTAGTGCGGAAAATCTGTGTGGAGGTGGGCCATAAATTCATCGCGATACGTTTTTGCCAAAATGGAAGCCGCGGCTATATGCAGAAATTTCCCGTCGCCCTTTACCACACATTCATAGGGGATTTTCCCAAAAGGTTTAAAGCGGTTGCCGTCAATGGCTATAAACTGTGGCACCTGCGAGAGCCCTTCAATGGCGCGGTGCATTCCCAAAATGGAGGCGTTGAGGATATTGATTTTGTCAATTTCGTCCATCATTATGTGGATTACTTTAAAACAAATGGCTTCGCGCTCAATGATTTCCCTTAGTTGTTTGCGTTTTTTTTCTGAAAGTTGTTTGCTGTCCGTCAAAAATGGATGTTTGAACCCTTCGGGAAGGATCACGGCCGCTGCCGTAACCGGGCCGGCCAGACAGCCACGACCGGCTTCGTCGGTGCCGCACTCCACAAGATGTTTGTTTATTTTTAATTTCAACACTTTGCAAAGTTAATAAGTTATTCAGTTAATGAAAATTTTGATTTAACGTAGGTAAATAACACAATAACCCAATAACGTAATAACTCTTTCAACCAAAAAAATATACCTTTGCCCGAAAGTTATTTCACTGATGAAAAAAACACTTTTGCTATTTTTGGTTTTGTTCATCTCGGCAACTGTGTTTTCGCAAACCCCTACTGTAAAAAAGGAAAAGCCTTCCATTGAACTTTACAAGATTATTTCTGCGGCTCGCGACACAACGTTTGTTGACACAACCCTTTCCATCAAGAAAAAATATAAATTCAACTATTTGCGAAAGGACAATTTTGAATTGCTCCAGTTTTCAAACGTGGGGCAAACCTACAATTCGCTGGCATATTCCTTTGATCGCTTAAACTTGAAACCGCTTTTTGTGGCACAGGCACACCATTTCAATTATAAGGAAATTGAGGATGTAAACTATTTCAATGTGCCCACGCCCTTAACTGAACTTTATTTCAAAACCGCGTATGCCCAAGGCCAGCAACTCGATGCGTTTTTCACCGTGAATACTTCGCCCCAGTTCAATTTTTCCATTGGATATAAAGGGGTGCGTTCTTTGGGCAAGTATCAACATATTTTAACCAGCACCGGCAATTTTCTGTTCACTTCAAATTACCACACAAAAAGCAGGCGTTATTTTGTGCGTGCCCACGTGGCGGCACAGGATATTTATAATCAGGAAAACGGCGGTTTGACTGAGAATTCGCTTCAGTTTTTTATTGATGATGTTCCCGAATTTAGGGACCGGGGCCGGCTGGACGTAAATTTTGAAGATGCCGAAAACAAGCTTGAGGGCCTACGTTTCTATGGCGATCATTATTATGAATTGATCAGTGAGCGGGACAATACAGGGTATAGTGTGCTCACAATTGGAAATATTTTGAGTTATGAAGACAAGTTCTTCCGTTATAACCAAAGTAATGCGTACGCTCCTTTCGGCCCGTCCTACCGGACTTCAAATTTGGCCACAAAAACCAAACTGGAAGATTTTAATGTGAAGGCCTATGCCAATTTCAACAATTCGCTCCTTGGAAAAATCACGGCCTGGGCGGGATATACTGATTTTAACTACGGCTACAATTCAGTTTTGATTTTGGACGAACAGCGGATCCCCAATAGAATAAAAGGCAGCATTATTGAGGCCGGAGCGGGGTATGAAAAGGAATACCGCGGATTTAAGCTTTCGGGAATGGGCGCGATAAACGTATCGGGTGATTTTGAGGGGAACTACATCCGGGGCGCGGCTTCCTATAATTTAAATGAAGAAATTGATGCAACGGCCGCTATCTCAATTCATTCGGTAGCGCCTAATTTCAATTTCCTTTTGTACCAAAGCGATTATCAAAATTACAATTGGAAAACAGATTTGAACAACGTAAAGACCCAAGAACTGAAGTTTGAAATCAATACCAAACGATTTGGAAACGCTTCCATCAGCTATACCGGAATTGATGATTACGCTTACTTCGGCATAAAGGCAAACGACAGCACACCCTCGCCCATGCAGGCAAGTGAGCGGGTGGATTACTTAAAAATAAAAGCGGAAAAGGAATTTAACTTTGGATGGTTTGCGTTGGACAATACCTTGATGTATCAACAGGTTTTGGGCGGCGAAACTGTTTTCAATGTGCCACAAATCATTACCCGCAATTCACTTTACTATCAAGACCATTGGTTTAAGCGGGCTTTGTTTATGCAGACGGGAGTGACCCTGAAATATTTCACACAATACAATATGAACGCCTATGATCCTGTGTTGGCAGAATTTTACGTTCAGAACAATGAGGAATTTGGGGGTTTTCCGTTAGTTGATATTTTCTTTAATGCGAAAATCCGGCAGACGCGTATTTTCTTTGTTTATGAAAATTTTACCGCACTTTTCGGTGGGAAGAACGAATATTTTGCCGCCCCGGGCCAACCTTATAGGGATAATGTATTGCGGTTTGGACTGGTTTGGAATTTCTTTCTATAAAAAAACCCGCCATTTTTGGAGGGTTTAATATTCTGTCATTTCGGCTCCGCTCAATGACCGGTAGCTGAGCGTAGTCGAAGCTCCGTTCAATGTCTCCGGGTAGTTGAGCGTAGTTGAAGCTCCGTTCAATGTCTCCGGTAGCTGAGCGGAGTCGAAGCTCCGTTCAATGTCTCCGGTAGCTGAGCGGAGTGAAGCTAATCCCTCAAAAGCCCCCGAGAAATCACAATTTTCTGAATCTCTGAAGTGCCCTCGTAAATCTGTGTGATTTTTGCATCGCGCATCAATCGCTCCACGTGATATTCCTTAACGTAGCCGTTTCCACCGTGGACCTGCACAGCCTCCACGGACACGTCCATGGCTACTTGGCTGGCGAATAGTTTTGCCATGGCCCCGCTCATATCATAATTGTTGCCTTGGTCTTTGTCCCAGGCCGCTTTCATCACCAAATGGCGGGCAGCGGTAATGGAGGTGTGCATATCAGCAAGTTTGAAGGCGATGGCTTGATGGTTGCAGATTTCAGTACCAAAAGCCTTCCGCACTTTTGAATATTCCCGTGCCAAATCGTAAGCGCCGGCTGCAATTCCCAAGGCTTGGGCAGCAATCCCGATACGGCCTCCGGCCAACGTTTTCATTGCGAACTGAAACCCAAAACCATCTTCGCCAATCCTGTTTTCCTTCGGAACTTTTACGTCATTGAAAATCAAGGAATGTGTGTCGCTTCCGCGGATTCCCAGTTTGTCTTCTTTTGGGCCAATCTCAAAACCTTCCCAGCCTTTTTCAACTATAAAAGCATTGATACCTTTGTGTTTTTTCTCTTTATCGGTTTGCGCGATTACCAAATAATAATCGGCAGTTCCGCCATTAGTAATCCAGTTTTTGGTGCCGTTTAAAATATAGTGGTCGCCTTTGTCGATCGCCGTCGTTCTTTGCGAAGTGGCATCGCTGCCAGCTTCTGGCTCACTCAAACAGAAAGCGCCCAGTTTTTCGCCGGTTGCAAGTTTGGTTAAATATTTCTGTTTCTGTTCTTCGGTGCCGTATTTTTCAAGTCCGTAGCAAACAAGGGAATTGTTCACCGAAACAATCACCGAACACGAAGCATCAATTTTGCTCAATTCTTCCATCACTAAAACATAGCTCACGGTGTCCATTCCGCCGCCGCCGTATTTTGGATCCACCATCATTCCCAAAAAGCCGAGTTCGCCCATTTTCTTCACTTGTTCGGTAGGGAATTTTTGCAGATTGTCGCGTTCTATAACGCCCGGAAGCAGTTCGGTTCGGGCAAAATCGCGAGCGGCGTCGCGGATCATTAACTGTTCTTCGGATAGGTTGAAATCCATAAGCTTTTTATATGTAAATAATGTGATTTATAGAAAGGGCAAAGGTACTTATAAAAAGCAAATTCCAAAAAAACAAATTCCAAATAACAAAAAGTACCAAATCCCAAATCCCAAATTCCAAAAGGGTTGTGGCTGTTTGGAATTTATTTGGAATTTGGCACTTGTAATTTGGCTCTTCGACTACGCTCAGGGTGACGATATATGGAATTTGTTTTTTGTAATTTATTTGGGATTTGTGATTTGTTTTTTGTGATTTTTCAAATTCACATTGTTATCTTTAAGCATAAATATTATTAAAAAACCTTGAATAAAACCAGCTATCATATTATTGGAGTAATGAGCGGGACCTCGCTGGATGGGATTGATTTGGCCGAAATATATTTTCAGGTTGTTAAAAAGAAATGGGTTTTTGGGATCAAAACGGCCCAAACCGTTCCGTATTCCTCTTTTTGGAAAAGGGAACTGCGCGAAGCAATCACTTATTCCAAGGAAAAGTTGGAGCGGCTCGATTTTAAATTCACCGAAAAGCTTTCCGAGGAAATTTCAAAATTTATAAAAAAACACAATATTCAAGAAATTGATGCAGTCTGCAGCCACGGACACACCATTTTGCACAGGCCCGAAAAAGGGTTGACGTATCAAATTGGCAATCTGCCGCGCATTTCAAAAATGCTCGGACAAACCGTGGTGTGCGATTTTCGGGTGCAGGATGTGGAATTGGGCGGACAGGGCGCGCCGCTTGTGCCAATTGGCGATCGTGTGCTTTTTCCGGAATATGATTATTGTTTGAATTTGGGGGGCTTCGCGAATTGTTCCTTCGAAAAAAATGGCGAACGGATTGCTTTTGACATTTGCTCGGTGAACATTGTTTTAAACAAGTATGCCGAAAAGTTAGGGATGGATTTTGACAAAGGCGGAAAACTTGCCGCCTCTGGAAAGGTGGATTTGGAGCTGTTGCACAGCTTAAATTCACTTTCCTTTTATACGGAAAATCCGCCAAAATCCTTGGGATTGGAATGGGTGAAAAAAGAAATATTTCCGCTGCTGGAGGCCTCGGGAATTTCTTCCGAAGACATATTGCGCACCTTTACCGAGCACATAGCCATTCAGTTAAAAAATAATTTAAATGAAGGTGCTTCCGTTTTAATAACCGGCGGCGGGGCGTATAATTCTTTTTTGGTTGAAAGATTGAAAAACATTGCGGCGGTTGAGGTTATAATTCCTTCCCCAGAAATTGTGGAATATAAGGAAGCGTTGATTTTTGGCTTGTTGGGAGTGCTGAAACTCCGCGATGAGGTGAACTGTTTGGCCAGCGTTACCGGGGCAGAAATGGACCATTCCTCGGGCAAGATATTCTTCCAATAAATTTTGCAAAATCACCCTAAACCCCTCACAAGTTTTTTATATTTGTGAACACGCTCCTTGCGTTATTTTGAAGTCATTTTTACGCTCCCCATTCATGAAGGAACTGCTCAAGAAGTACGAAGAAAAAACCCCTGAAATTGTTTTCCACTGGAATGACCCCGAAACCGAGGCCGAAGGCTGGACGGTCATCAACTCCCTGCGCGGCGGTGCGGCGGGAGGCGGGACCCGAATGCGGAAAGATTTGGATATGAACGAGGTGCTCTCCCTCGCAAAAACCATGGAAATTAAGTTTACCGTGGCTGGCCCGCCTATTGGCGGCGCGAAAAGCGGAATAAACTTTGACCCTTTTGACCCACGAAAAAAAGGAGTTTTGGACCGTTGGTTCAAAGCGGTATCCCCACTGCTGAAAACATATTACGGCACGGGAGGAGACATGAACGTGGACCAAGCCCAGGAAGTGATTCCATTTACGGAAAAATATGGCATAGGCCACCCGCAAGAAGGGGTTTTCAATGGGCATTTCAATCCTTCGGAAGCCGATAAGGCTGGTAGGATCGAGCAGTTGAGGCAAGGTGTGGGGAAAACTTTGGAAAGGGCGGCCTACAGTCCCGATGTTTCGCGCCCCTATACCGTGGCCGATATGATTACCGGTTTCGGCGTTGCCGAGGCAGTACACCATTATTACGACATTTATGGAGGAAGCATAAAGGGCAAGCGTGCCGTGGTCCAAGGTTTTGGGAATGTGGGTGCGGCAGCGGCCTATTATCTTTCACAAATGGGTGCCAAAATTGTTGGCATCATTGACCGCGATGGGGGCATTGTAAAGAAAGAAGGGTTTTCTTTTGAGGAAATGCGGCAACTATTCCTTCAAAAGGATGGCAATACCTTAGTGTCTGAAAATATGCTTCCCTTTAATGAGATAAACGAAAGAATCTGGAAACTTCAAACCGAGATTTTTGCACCTTGTGCGGCATCGCGCTTGGTCACCAAAGAACAGATTTCACAGATGATAGATGCCGGGCTGGAAGTTATAAGTTGTGGTGCAAACGTGCCTTTTGCGGATAAGGAAATATTTTTCGGTCCCATTATGGAATATACGGACGAACGCGTGAGCTTGATTCCAGATTTTATCAGCAACTGTGGGATGGCCCGTGTTTTCGCTTATTTTATGGAGCGCAAAGTAGAACTGACCGATGAAGCTATTTTTAATGATACTTCAGTAACAATTAAAAACGCTATCCAAAGCACATACACTAATAATCAAACCAAAACCAACCTCAGTAAAACAGCCTTTGAAATTGCCCTGAAGCAATTGCTATAATTAGTTAAACCAAATAAACACATTCCATGGAAACTATTATCATCTTAATTTTTGTCATAGGATACCTCACCATTACCCTCGAACACCCCCTGAAACTTGATAAAACAATTCCTGCGCTGCTCATGGCCTGCTCTATTTGGGCGCTATTGGCCATTGGCTTCCACAGTGGGTGGTTCAGTATTATAGACACCCACGGCACCATCTTCAATTTTATGGATGGTGGAGAGCCCGCAACGGAAGGTTTTGAGAACACCTTATTGCACCATATGGGCAAAACTGCCGAAATACTCATTTTCTTGATCGGGGCGATGACCATTGTTGAGATAATTGATCTACACCGGGGATTCGAAATACTCAAAAATGCCGTACGGACCAATAATAAACGGAAATTGCTTTGGATCATCGTTTGGATATCGTTTTTCCTCTCAGCCGTGATAGACAACCTTACTACCACCATCGTGATGATAACGCTATTGCGGAAATTGGTGCCCGATAAAACTACCCGTTTATGGTATGTGTCCCTTATTGTAATTGGCGCTAATGCCGGGGGAGCATGGACGCCTATTGGGGATGTTACCACCACGATGCTTTGGATAGCCGATAAAGTAACCGTCTTGGAATTGGTCAAGTACCTGTTCCTACCATCCATTGTTTGCATTCTGGTGCCTTTGGCAATAGCGAGCTATTTGCCCGTTTTCAATGGAAGTGTTTCTACCAATCCTGATAAGGATGATGCGGCTACAAAACTCTTGAGTAGCCGAAAAATGCTATTATTGGGGCTTGCAGCCATCATTTCGGTTCCTATTTTCAAGACGGTTACCGGGCTGCCTCCCTATTTTGGAATGATGTTGGCATTGGCCGTAGTCTGGTTGGTATCCGAATATATACACCCTGAAGAGGATTTTACTAAGGAAAGAAGACATCTTTATTCCACAAACAAGGCACTTTCGCGTATCGAACTTTCCAGCATCCTCTTTTTCCTCGGAATACTTTTGGCGGTTGCGGGACTTGAAAGTTTAGTCTTTGGAGTGATAAACAATCAAGAGTTGGGCACCCTTAGGTATGTGGCAGAAATATTGCAAAATGCCATCCCCAATCAGGATATTGTGGTCATATTGTTGGGATGTCTTTCCGCCATTATTGACAATGTGCCTTTGGTGGCAGCTTCCATCGGTATGTATGACGCGCCCATTGATTCGGTGCTGTGGCATTTTATTGCCTATTCCGCGGGTACGGGGGGCAGTATGCTTATCATAGGCTCGGCTGCGGGGGTTGCAGCAATGGGCATGGAAAAAATAGACTTTATCTGGTATCTTAAAAAAATCACGCTTTTGGCCTTTCTTGGTTTCATTTCTGGAGCAGGAGTCTTTCTATTGTTGGAAAGGTTGATATTTCACAATGCATAACAATTTCCTTTTTATTAGAACGTTATTCACATTAAACAAATAAATCTATGCTTAATTATTTTATCCAGGATGAGGCGCAAGAGGTTGCCCAAAACGTGGAGCCGGTTGTCGAATCGCTGTCAATGATGGATCTTATCATTGCTGGGGGAACTGCGGGCATGGTCATTATTGGCATTCTGTTTGTGCTTTTGTTCGTTGCTGTTTATATTTATTTTGAAAGGGTCTTTGCCATCCGTTCAGCTTCAAAATGGGACAGTAATTTTATGGGCCAAATCCGAAATAACGTTTCTTCCGGAAATCTACAGGCTGCGAAATTGTTGTGCGCACAGCATAATACCCCCGTTTCGCGACTCACCGAAAAAGGAATTTCCCGAATTGGAAGCCCCCTTGATACCATTAGCAGCGCTATTGAAAATGCCGGAAGACTTGAAATTTACAAACTGGAGAAGAACGTGAGCATACTCGCCACCATTGCAGGTGCAGCCCCCATGCTTGGATTTTTGGGAACGGTAATCGGGATGGTAATAGCCTTCCACCAACTCTCCGCCAGCGGCGGGCAGGCAGATATGGGCGTTTTGGCCGAGGGCATCTATACCGCAATGACCACCACCGTTGCAGGTTTGATCGTTGGTATTATTGCCTATATGGGCTATAACCATTTGGTAACGCGCACGGATAAAGTGGTGCACCAAATGGAAGCGACAGCTGTTGATTTCCTTGACATTCTAAATGAGCCCGTATAATGAACTTACGCGGAAGAAATAAAGTAAGTGCGGAATTCAGCATGAGTTCCATGACAGATATTGTATTCCTGTTATTGGTGTTTTTCCTGCTAACTTCGCCTTCAATAACGCCAGCTGCCTTGGATTTGATACTTCCGAAGGCACAGGGAAAAACCACAAATGTGCAAAAAGCTTCCGTAAGCATTACAAAGGATGGCGCGTATTATCTTGACAAAGAACGCGTTAGTGAATACAGCATTGAAAGCGAATTGCAGAAAATACTTGCCGGACAGGAAGAACCCACCATAATCCTCCGCGCCGAGGAGGGAGTGCCTATTGAGGATGCTGTTTTTGTAATGGATATTGCAAACAAGAACAAATTCAAAGTGGTGCTCGCCGTACGGCCGAATTAGTCTCAGTATTCAGTAGCAGTAAACAGTTTTAATTCGAATTATTCGGTTTTCTACGGGATTTTGATTTTGCAACCATCAACCATCAATTAAAACTTTCAACTTTAAGCTTTAAGCTTTAAACTTTAAACTTTAAACTTTGAACTTATTAGATACAGAACACAAAAGAAAAAGTATGGCCATCACGGTAATCGTGCACGCCATTATTCTTATTCTCTTGTTTTATGTGGGAATGAAATACCTTGATCCGCCATTGGAAGAAGGGATCGCTATTAATTTTGGCACAACCGAAACGGGCAGCGGAAAAATCCAGCCAACTGAAAAAATTCAGTCTGCACCGCAAAAAGCCGTTTCGCAACCCGTCTCCCAACCGAAAGCCGAAATTAGGGAAGAAGTGGTTACGCAGGACAACGAAGAAGCTCCCGTAATCAAAAAGGAAAAGCCTAAAAAGGAACAGACCGAAACTCCCGTTAAGGAAGAACCAAAAAAGGAAGTAAAAAAACCAGATCCAAAACCTGACAAATCAACCACCGATGCACTTTCCAGTATTTTGAACGGCCCAAAAAGTGATGGCACGGCAAAAGGGGGCGAAGGAAATGACAGCAAGCCCGGCGACAAAGGAAGTCCCGATGGCGACCCCAACGCGAGCAGTTATTACGGCACCGGAAAAGGTTTGGACGGCGATGGCAATTATTTATTGGGCGGAAGAAAAGCACTGAACAAAGAAAAATTTGTGCAGGATTGCAACGAAGCGGGAACCGTGGTTGTAAGCATTGAAGTGGACCGAAGCGGAAAAGTAATTAGTGCAATGCCCGGCGTACGTGGCACCACCAACAATTCGCGATGCCTTACGGAGCCTGCAAAACGTGCCGCTTTGGCAACCAGATTCAATCCCGACCAAAAAGCGCCCGCAAAACAGATTGGCAAGATTATCTACAAATTCAGTCTTTCTGAGTAATTTTGCTGCACAACAAAAGGTATCCGCATCAACTATTCCGAAACCATAAAATGGCTTTTTGAGCAACTGCCAATGTATCAGCGGGTAGGGCAGTCTGCCTATAAAGCAGATTTGGCCGCCACAATTAACCTTGCCAAGCATCTTCAAAATCCTGAAAAAAGCTTCAAAAGCGTCCACGTTGCCGGCACCAATGGCAAGGGAAGCACGAGCCATATGCTGGCTTCTGTTTTTCAGGAAGCAGGCTACAAAACGGGGCTTTACACCTCGCCCCATTTAAAGGATTTTCGGGAGCGCATTAAAATAAATGGCGAAATGATTCCAGAGGAATATGTTTCGGAATTCGTTGCAAACCATCGACATTATTTCGAAAAAAATCAATTGTCATTTTTTGAAATGACCGTAGGTTTGGCGTTTGATTATTTCCGAAATGAAAAAGTGGATATCGCCATTGTGGAAGTGGGAATGGGCGGCAGGCTGGACAGTACGAATATCATTACGCCCGAAGTCTCCATAATTACAAATATTGGCTTGGACCACATGCAGTTTTTGGGGGACACTTTGGAAAAGATTGCTGCAGAAAAAGGTGGAATCATAAAAGACGGGATTCCCGTGGTTATAGGGGAAACAGTACCCGAAACAAAGAGCGTTTTTAAAAAGCTTGCAGCGGAACGAAATGCCGAAATTATTTTTGCCGAACTAATGGGAACTTCAAGTTATATTTCAGATTTAAAGGGGAATTATCAGCAAAAAAACATCAAAACGGTTTTGGCGGGGTTGAGGGTTTTGCAGAAAAAGGGCTGGCATATTTCAGAGGAAAATATTGTAAACGGTTTATCGAATACTATTAAAAATACGGGTTTGATGGGGCGTTGGCAAGTTTTGGGCGAAATTCCAAAAGTAATTTGCGACACCGGCCATAATAAAGATGGCCTGCAAGTGGTGATGGAGCAAGTTGCAAAAGAGAAATATAAAAACTTGCATATTGTTTTGGGCGTAGTGAGCGATAAGGATTTAGCTTCGGTGTTGCCGTTGTTTCCTAAAAATGCCACTTATTATTTTTGCAGACCGAACATTCCGCGCGGTATGGACGCTTCATTGTTATTGACGCGTGCACGGGGTTTTGGACTGATTGGCGAAGAATATATTTCCGTGAAAAACGCGTATGCCGCAGCTGTGGAAGCGGCTTCGGGGGAGGATTTGGTATTTATAGGGGGCAGCACTTTTGTAGTTGCAGAAGTTTTGTGATAATTTTCAAATAAATGTTTGTTGAAAATAAAAAGTAGGTTATATTTGCAACCTCAAAACAATGAGGGCGATTAGCTCAGCTGGTTCAGAGCATCCCGAATTAACTTCGGGAGGGTCG
>JBEBRF010000035.1:0-20263 GCA_040394975.1 Aequorivita soesokkakensis | reverse complement strand
CCTTTTTCCTCAAAGATTTTGATGGCATTGTTGCGCACATCGTGCAATGGCGAATCAAACTCCAGATAATCCTCTAAAGCGATGTATGATGATAGTAATTTATCTTTAAAACTCATTTTTTCTAATTCAGAATTCAGAATTCATAATTCTGAATTGTTTAAACCAATTCTTCCTTAATCCAATCGTAGCCTTTTTCCTCAAGCTCGTAGGCAAGTTCCTTTCCGCCTGATTTTACTATTTTTCCGTTCATCAAAACGTGGACAAAATCTGGAACTATATAATCCAAAAGTCTTTGGTAATGCGTTATAACAACAACTGCATTGTCTTTGCTCCTCAATTTGTTCACGCCGTTGGCTACAACTTTAAGCGCGTCAATGTCCAGCCCGGAATCTGTTTCGTCAAGAATGGCAAGTTTGGGCTCCATCATGGCCATTTGGAAAATTTCGTTGCGCTTTTTTTCGCCTCCGGAAAAACCTTCGTTCAGCGAGCGCGATAGGAACTTTCGGTCAATTTCGAGCATATCTGCTTTTTCCTTTATCATTTTAAGCATTTCCGAAGCCGGCATATCGTCCTGTCCTTTAGATTTTCTGGTTTCGTTGATGGCCGTTTTTATAAAATTGGTCACCGAAACTCCCGGGATTTCCACAGGATATTGGAACGACAGGAAAATGCCTTTGTGGGCTCTTTCTTCGGGATTCAGTTCTGAAATATCCTGATTTTCAAAAGTGATATATCCTCTGCTTACTTCATATTCCTCTTTACCGGCAACCACCGATGCCAAAGTGCTTTTGCCGGATCCGTTGGGGCCCATTATTGCGTGGACTTCGCCCGCTTTCACTTCAAGATTGATGCCTTGGAGGATGTCTTTGCCTTCGCGCCCCGCGTATAAATCTTTAATTTTTAACATTTCAATTTTTCTTTTCTGTTTCGTTTAATTTTATGTCAACTTCCGAAGGACTTTCGTCCACTTTCATTATTTCTGTGATGGTTATCATTTCTTCCCATTGGGTGTCATTCTGGGTGTTTTTGCTTACGGTTCCCTTAATTATAACTCCTACCATATCGTGGTCGTTCTTTTTTATTGGTGCCACTTGTTTGGAAAGTCCTTCGGACATGATATCCCTTTTTACACCGTAGATAAAATTGGGGCCCATAAATACCATTGCGCCGTCAGCGTCCAGGAATTCTCCTTTATAGGCTCTTGGTTTTTCCGTGTTTTCGGTGGTGACTTCCTGGGTTTCTGCAGTTTTCTCTTCTGAATTTTTACAGGCAAGAACTGTTGCTGTGAGCATTAACAACAAGATAATTTTTTTCATAGATTGATAATTAGGTTTTAGAAAGAGATTATTAGTTTCTACTTCATGGTTAGCCTACTGATCCTTCGAGGCTTATTTCCAATAGTTTTTGTGCTTCCACAGCAAATTCCATTGGCAACTTGTTCAACACTTCTTTGCTGAAACCGTTCACTATCAAAGCGATGGCTTTTTCGGTGTCAATGCCGCGTTGGTTGCAATAGAAAATCTGGTCTTCGCCAATCTTGCTTGTGGTGGCTTCGTGTTCAATTTGGGCGGTTTTATTTTTTGCTTCAATATAGGGAAAGGTGTGGGCGCCGCAGCTGTTTCCCATCAACAAGGAATCGCACTGGGAAAAATTTCGGGCATTGTCTGCATTGGGCATAATCTTTACCAGCCCCCGATAGCTATTTTGCGATTTTCCGGCGGATATTCCTTTGGAAATAATGGTGCTACGGGTGTTTTTGCCAATATGGATCATTTTGGTCCCTGTATCTGCCTGCTGAAAATCATTGGTTACGGCAATGGAATAAAACTCACCGATGGAATTATCGCCTTTCAGCACGCAGCTTGGGTATTTCCAAGTCACGGCACTTCCAGTCTCTACTTGGGTCCAAGAGATTTTTGCACCCTTTTCACAAACGCCCCTTTTTGTCACAAAGTTATATACCCCGCCGCGCCCTTCCTTGTCGCCGGGATACCAGTTTTGCACGGTGGAGTATTTGATTTCCGCATTGTCCAGCGCAATGAGTTCCACAACAGCTGCGTGGAGTTGGTTTTCATCCCGGCTTGGGGCGGTGCATCCTTCCAGATAGCTAACGTAACTTCCTTCGTCTGCAATGAGTAGCGTTCTTTCAAATTGTCCTGTTCCTCCTTGGTTTATTCTAAAATAGGTTGAAAGTTCCATGGGGCAGCGAACCCCTTTGGGTATATAGCAGAAAGAGCCATCGCTGAAAACGGCACTGTTCAGGGCGGCATAAAAATTATCACGTTGGGGCACTACGGTTCCCAGATATTTTTTAACCAGATCGGGGTGTTTTCTTATTGCTTCGGAAATGGAACAGAAAATAATTCCCTTTTCGGCCAAGGTATTTTGAAAAGTGGTGGCCACCGAAACCGAATCCATTACAATATCTACCGCCACGCCGGCGAGCTTTTTCTGTTCATCCAATGAGATTCCAAGTCTTTTGAAGGTGTCCAACAGTTCGGGGTCCACTTCATCGATGCTGTCATATTTCGGCTTTTTGTTTGGGGCCGAATAATAGGAAATATCTTGAAAATTCGGTTTTTTGTAATGGACGTTTGCCCAGGTGGGTTCGGTCATTTCCAGCCAATAGCGAAAAGACTCCAAACGCCACTGTGTCATCCACTCGGGTTCCTCCTTTTTTTTGGAAATTGCCCTCACTACGTCTTCGTTCAGTCCAGCCGGAAAGGTATCAGATTCTATGTCTGTATAGAAACCATATTCATATTCCTTGGTTTCCAATTCTTTTTTTAAATCATCCTCTGTGTACTTGCTCATCGTCATTAATATTTAAAGTGCAAAAGATTCACCGCAGCCACAGGTGCGGTTAGCGTTCGGGTTATTGAAGACAAAACCTTTGCCGTTTAGACCTCCGCTATATTCAAGGGTGGTGCCTATCAAATAAAGAAAACTTTTTTTGTCCACGGCAATCTTCACAGTTTCTTCTTCAAAAAGCTTATCGTTCTCACTCAAGTTGTGGTCAAACTTCAGTTCATAGCTTAAACCGGAACATCCGCCGCTTTTCACGCCTACCCGAACATAATCAACGGCCATATTGTAGCCTTCTTCGGCCATTAATTGCGCAATCTTGTTTTTTGCGTTTTCACTTACCTTAATCATAGATAGATTAATTCTAAATTAGAGGGCAAAGATACACCAAATAGAACTTTTAACCATACCGCATTCAGACTTTAAAACTTTAGATTTATAGTTTTGGCCAATAATTAACAGTGCGGCTGAAGGAGGAAAAAGAAGTGTGCAAAAATTGGGATATGCCTTAATTGGGATCTTGAAAAGCTGGGTTGCTTATAAAGGAAGGATCCGAGAGTGAAAGGAGGAAAGCTTTTAAATCTGCCTTGTCAGATTCCGTTAATTGCACTCCGCCCCGCGATACAGCTTTCATTAGCGGGTCAATGGTCCTGGAATAAACCAAGCCCTCGCTGTAATGGTTTATCACTTCGTCCAAGGTTTCAAAGCGGCCATCGTGCATATATGGCGCGGTGTAAGCCAGATTGCGCAGGGATGGGGATTTGAATTTTCCGTCGTCATTGGGATCCCCCGATATGTTCCCCAGGCCTTTGTCAGTGATGATGGCATCCAAACCATTATTGTGAAAAATATTATCTGTCCATAATGGGTTGAATGCGTTTCCGTGGCAATGGAAACAATCACCGCGGGCTTCATCCATAAAAATGGCGAAACCGTTAATTTCTTCGGGTGTCAAGGAATTTTCGCCCAATAAATAGCGATCAAAAGGAGCATTGGCGGAAATAAGTGTGCGTTCAAATTGTGCAATTGCCTTGGCGGTCAGTTCTTTGGTGACAATGCTGGTGCCAAAAGCCTTGCGGAAAAGTTCGGGATAGGGGGCCGTGGCTTGTAAACTGGCTACGGCATTTTCCCAGGTGTTGTGCATTTCAATAGGGTTGGTGACCGGATCGAGAGCTTGTTTTTCTAAACCGACGGAGCGACCATCCCAAAAGAATTTTTCATTGGTATTCCACGCCATATTGTAAAGGGGCATGGAATTGCGGGTGCCCTCAAAACCATCTATGCCAATGCTGAATTTTTTAGGGTCTGAAAAGGAATTTCCCGGTTGGTGGCAAGAAGCGCAAGCCTGTGAGCCATCACCGGAAAGTATGGGGTCATAAAATAGTTTTCTTCCCAAGGCGAGGCCTTCTTCCGTTTGCGGATTGTCTGCGGGAATATAGGGAGCGGGCAATAATTGTTGAAGAATGGGAGGAATGGTCAAGGGTTTGGGGGTGGGAATGTATGTTTCCTCTTCCTCTATGGGTCCGTCGGAATCATTGGAAGAACAGCCCTCCACAAGGCAGAGCGCCATTCCTCCAAGGATTGAAACCAATATGCTCCTTGACCATTTCTTCATTTTATATCTTATTGGGTGATGGCGCCAATACTGAAAACAGTTGCGCCGTTTTCGTTCATATGCTTTTGCGCTTCATAATTCATCATTAGGTCCACATTGAACACATTCAAGTCCCATAAATAGGGATTTTTGTACCATTCGGCAATGTTCATTTTTATTTCAATTGTTGCATCGTCAGAAATTTCAAAATCCCCGTTAAAATCAAAACTGATGAAGTTTTGTTCAAAATCGCCTGTGTTTGTCATTGCCATTCCATTGTGATAGGCATAAAGTTGTGGGTCACCATTGGTATCCCTGTACTTGCCTTCCATTTGTAAAAAATGATAGCCACCGCCCATCATATCGGGCCAGCCCCAGTTTGCAAGGTTTAAATCTAAATAGGCACCGCTGATATTGTCTTGTTCATTGAAACCATATATGAATGAAATCCCGCTGTAATCCCCAACTGGTACCTTAATGGCCGGAGTGAGGTTCAAGGAGGTTGGATCTTCCAAATCTACCAATATGTATTCTTCAAACGCAATTTTGGACCCGTCGGGTTTTTTAAGTTCTAATCTTGAGATTAGATAACGCAACTTTGAAATATTCAGGGCGTTTCCGAATTCATTGGTAAATTCGGTGGTGTTGTAATCTGAAAGAGAAACGGATTGGCCGTCCCAATTATGGGTGAAATTGAAGGTGACGGATTTGTTGACGGGTTGTGAATCGTCATCATTGCTGCAACCAAGGGTAAGGATGGTGATCAAAATAAAAAGGGCTATTTTTTTCATGGTTTTTGGTACAAAGGTTTAAATGTTGATTTATTTTAGTTTTATAAATAAGAAATCTTTTGAGCCTCGATTCAGGGGAATGTCAAGATCGCTGCTTTCGCTGTTGCCTACGGCTATTATTTTATTTTCGGAAGTCTCGATTGCTTCTGATAGGAAATCGAGCCCAGAACCGCCAATGCTTTTTTGGAACTTTAGCGTCCCGCTTTCATCGACTGCAAAGATCCAGGCGTCATTATACCCGTTATTGGTTATAAGGTCTCCATCATTACTGCGGCTGTGGCCCGAAAGGATGTAATCACCATTGGAGCGTTGGACAATGCTGTGGGCGGTATCAAACTGAGAGCCACCAAATGATTTTTGCCAGATTTTGTTTCCGTTATCGTCAAATTTTACCAACCATGCGTCGGCATTTCCGCGAGGGTCGGTAACGTCCTGGTCGGTACTTCGGGAGTCGCCTACCATAATATAATTGCCGTCACTGGCTATAATTGAGGCGTATGAATTGTCAATTTCTGCCCCTCCGAATGATTTTGTCCAGATCAAGTTGCCGGTGGCCGTAAGCCTAACAGCCCAATAATCATAACTCCCCTTGGGGTCTATTTTATCAAAATCTACACTTTCAGAGGTTCCTGTCATTAGAAAGCCTCCGTCTGCCGTTTCGTGGGCGTCATAACTTCTGTCATTATTGGTGCCCCCAAAATAGCGTCTCCATTGTTTGGTGCCGTTTGCGTCCAGTTTTATTCCCCAAAATTCACCTACCCCATGAAGCACGCCTCTCTGGCTATCATTTCCGGTTTCATTTTGAATATCGTTTCCGGCGCCTCCGCTTGCGGAAACGTCAAAGAACCCCGTTATGAAATAGCCGCCATCGGAAGTTTGGAACCCTTTGTAAGCTTGGTCGCTTCCGGCGAATCCAAAATTTTTGTCCCATTGCAAATTTCCCGCGGAATCTACTTTCACTATCCAATAGTCCTGAAATCCTTCGTTTCCGGACACATCGCCATCAAAACTTGTGGTGTAGCCCGCGAGCAAAAAGCCGCCATCATTTGTTTTGGTAATTCGTGCGGCGCTTTCATCATCACTTCCACCGTAGGTTTTGCTCCATATAATTTCGCCGGTTTTGGAAATTTTCAGCAGCCAATAATCACTGTCATTGCCACTTCGGCCTGTCAGGTCGCCATCAGTGCTTCTGGTTGTTCCAAAAATTAGATAGTTGCCATCGGCGGCTTGTACTACTGAAACGGCTTCGTCAATTCCACTTCCGCCGTAGGTTTTTACTATTTCGAGCGCGCCGATTATTTCTTCTTCCTCTTCCTCCTCAGTGGCAGGGCCATCATCCTTGCCGCAGGAAAGAGTCAACGAAAGTAGCAGGCATAGCGCTATATTTATTGGTTTCTGAATAAACTTCATAAGGGGATAAGTAAGTTTTCTTTAATCAATTAAAAGCCGTCTGCTGGTGGAGGAATTAATTTTGACGATGTACATTCCGGATTGGAGTGCACTGATGTCGATATTTTCTGATAGTGTGCGGTCAAAGTTTTTATGCGCCACTCTTTGGCCGAGCATGTTGAATATTTCAACGTTGCCGATGGGTTCTGTTTTTGAAGTAATCGTAATTCGTTCCTTTGCCGGGTTTGGGTACATTGCGAACTCAGATTGAGCATTTTCGTTTACGCTCAGGAGTGGGTCCCTTACGATAAAAAGGCCTCGGTTTATATCACTTATTACAATGTTTCCGCTTTCAAAGAACGGATAAACGCTCCAAGCGCCGTCAAAATTGGCGGAGTCACTTCCGGGGTAAGTGTCAAAATATTTGGTCTCGGTCATTGTTCCGTTGTCAATGTCGGTAATATCGAGTATTCTTAAGCCCGCACGGTAACTGGAAAGATAGAAGTTGTTGCCCAAAACGTAGCCGTTATGGTCTATGGATTCTTGTGCAGCTTCAAATTCAAAGTGGACTACCGGATTGTCCAAATCGCTTACGTCAAAAATAATGGTTCGGGTGTTGAAGCCGAAGGCAGATTCATCCAATTCATCCCCAACAATAAAGTAGCGTTTATCTTCGGTGAGCCAACCTTGGTGCGTATATTCAATATTGCTATAGAAACCGTTGGAAATGGCGATAGGATTGCTTTTGTCGGTTACATCAACAATGGAAAGGCGATCTTCGTTGCTTCCCAATAAAATTTCACGGCCCGTATAATCGGTATCGGGACCGTCGTAAATTACAACTTGCGCGTCGTGGCAATAATTATCAGCACTAAATCCTCCGGCTGCTATGGGGTTCAATGGATTCTGAATATTTACAAAATGAGGGCCGCCGCCAAAAGTGCTGGTGCCCACGGCATAAGCAAAACCTGTTTCCTCATTGATGACGATATTATGACAATGCCCAAAGCCACTGTAGTGGGCGTCTTCCGTGAATGTTTCGGGTGCATTGCTCACGGATCGCAACCGTGTAAGGTCAAAAACCTGCATTCCGTGTCCGCTGGCTTCGCTCACAATGAACGCGTAATTGTTGTACACTTTTATGTCCCTCCAAGTACTGGAAGAGGTATGGGTGGGCAGTTTTCCCAAATAAACAGGATTTACAGGATCTGAAATATCAACGAAGGCCGTGCCGTTGCCCAAGCCCATAATTGCATATTCGGTACCGTCTTGAGGGTCTGTCCATCCCCAGGAATCGTTTCCTCGGTCTGAGCCAAATGTACTTAGACTGATTCGCGACATTAAATCGAGGCCATTACAGGGGTATTGACCGGCACTCCCGTTTTCGCAAGGAGTTTGGGCGAAGGATATTATGCTAACAAATAAGGTAATAAGGGATAATTTTCTTTTCATTGTGGAGAGAATAATGTTAAAATAATGGTAAATGTAATAATTTAAAATTGTAGCAAACAAACGTATCAGGTTAAATATTAGTATGCCCGAAGCGTTATTTATGATTTTAACAGACCCTATTTATGTTTCGGTATATGGGCGTGAAACTGTATTTTTACGCTTAAATTAATACAAGTAATTTTTTATATGTTCGAGGATAAAAATAATTCCCGCACCAAAATTGGGAATTTAGGCGAATTTGGGCTCATTGATCACCTTACAAAGAATTTCAAATCAAACCAGAAATCAACGGTCAAGGGAATTGGCGATGATGCTGCGGTGATTGCCTGTGATTCTAAAAACGAAATAGTGGTTTCTACAGATTTTCTTTTGGAAGGCGTACATTTCAATTTGAGCTATGCCCCATTAAAACATTTGGGCTATAAGGCCGTAGTAGTAAATGTGTCCGATATTTATGCAATGAATGCCACGCCAACCCAGATTACCGTAAGTCTTGCGGTTTCCAATAGATTTACAGTGGAAGCCTTGGAAGAGCTGTATTCGGGAATTGAAGCGGCGGCAAAAATCTATAATGTAGATGTGGTGGGCGGTGATACTACTTCCTCCACAACGGGACTGGTTATAAGCATCACCGCCTTGGGAACTGTGAACAAAGGCGAAGCTATCTATAGACAGGGTGCCGGAGAAACTGATTTGTTGGTAGTGACCGGCGACCTTGGAGCGGCCTATTTAGGGCTGCAGGTTTTGGAGCGCGAAAGGGAAGTTTTCAAAGTAAACCCAAATTCACAACCCGATCTGGAGCCTTATTCCTATTTGGTTGAAAGACAATTGAAACCCGAGGCCCGCAAGGATATTTCAGGATTATTGAAAGAATTGAAGGTGAAACCTACTGCAATGATTGATATTAGCGACGGCCTTTCTTCCGAAGTATTGCATATCTGTAAACATTCAAACGTGGGGTGCAATTTATTCGAAGATAAAATTCCGCTCGATCCGCAAGTAATCGCTACCTGTGAAGAGTTCAATTTAGATAGTACCACCGTAGCGCTAAGTGGCGGGGAAGACTATGAACTGCTGTTTACCATCAAAATGGAAGATTACCCAAAGATAAAGGGGAATCCGCATCTATCCGTCATTGGACACATCACTGACATAAAAGAAGGGGTACATCTAATAACCCGTGGGGGAACAAAAATCCCTTTGGTTGCACGGGGTTGGAATGCATTGAAAGATGATGGCCAATAACCTGCAATAAGCACCAAAATCCCTAAAATTTTAGGGACCGTACTCTTGTTTAAATGCCTTTCTATTGTATTGAAAGTTTTTTCTTTTTAATAAAAAAGGTAGATAAACACTCGTTTACTTCGCGCTGCCTACGGGTGAGTAATTCAAATTTTCCCGAATAGCTATTGGAAACTTCTTTGCCGCAACAGGCGCATTTGTATTCGCTAATGTGATTGGTGATTTTGCGGGTAATAATGTAATCGTGGCCAAATGCAGTGCATATAAGGCTTAAGATTGGAGGTCGGCTTTGGGGCGTAACTTTGTCCATCTGTGTTAAATTAATTAGGGTTGGTGAACCAATATTAACGATTTTTAAGAAAAAACGCAAATATTATCCGATAAAAAGTACGTATTCTATGACAGATTCCCGATTTTCTATTAAACTTAAATGCCCGCCCTCCATAATTTTTAGCGAACAGTTACAATTTTGTGCCACAATTTTTGCTTCAGAAATTGGTAAAATGGGATCCTCTTTGGAAAGAACCATATATTTTTCCCGGCTAAAATTCCTTAAAACTGCAGTGCGATCTTTTCTGTCGCGCATTCCCTTTATGGCCGCCTTAATGCCTTCAGACGGGAAAGAATAGGCTTCTGTTTTTAAATTTTCAATCTCTGCAGCAAATTTTGCCTTTGAGGTTTCCGCAATCAGGTTTCCAATGGCCATACTGATATACGCCCGAGGATTTTCATCGATAACCTTTAGCGCCCGGTTTCGGTTGTTTTTTCTTTCCTCTGAATCTGCTTCAGGGGTGGAATTCAAAAGAATTAATTTTTCAACTTTCTCCGGAAACATTTCAGCGAAAGCCAACGCAACATAACCGCCCATGGAATGCCCCAGAAATGTTGCTGAAGTAATTTTAAGATGTTTAAGAATTTCATCAACCACCTCGGCCATTAATTCCATCGAATGAATTTCAGAAATTACATCGCTTTTTCCGTGGCCGGGAAGATCAATGGTTATGACAGTTCTGTTTTTTGACACTTGCGGAATGAGCGGGTTCCACATAGTTGAACTTTCCAAAAACCCATGTAATAGAACAATTGCAGACCCTTGCCCAAAGGTTTCGTAATGGATTGGAACATTTTTATAATGAAAGGTCATTTGGTTTTTTTATAGGCTTTGGAATTTATTTTGACGAGTAGAAAAATCACACTTCCAATAACAATAGGGAAAAAGATATAACCGGAAATTTCAGGATTTTCAATATATGAACTGGCAAAGCCCAAGAGAATCATTGACGTCCCCATAAAGATCAAAACATTCCTTAACAACGTGGCCACTTTTTCAATATTTACTTTTTTCTGGTCTGCCTTGCCCATGGTGTTGTAGCCGGCAATGAGGAAATAGAGTTTGAAATGTTTTACGACGATTCCCAAAAGAATAAGAAAAAGGCCAATATAGATATATGAGGTTTCCATAATTATTATTTCTATATGAGAGTTCCAAGGGGTATTGTTTTGTGCTGCCCCGTTAAGTCTGTCAGGTTTTTTTTCTTTCTATTTATTCATTATCTCTTCAATCTCTTCCGCTTCAATGGGAATGTTTCGCATCAGGTTGAAAGGTTCGCCTTTTTTCTGAATGACCACGTCATCCTCCAACCGGATTCCAAAACCTTCTGCGGGAATATAGATTCCGGGCTCAACGGTAAAGACCATGTTTTCGGCCATCTTTTCCCAAAGTATTCCATAGTCGTGTGTGTCCAGCCCCATATGGTGGCTTGTGCCGTGCATAAAATATTTTTTGTAGGCAGGCCATTTTGGGTCTTCATTTTTCACATCGGCATTGTCAATCAGTTTTAGGGCCAAGAGTTCCTTGGTCATCAGTTTGCCCACTTCTTCGTGATATTCCTTCCAGTAATTTCCGGGAACCAGCATTTTGGTGGCATCGTCTTTAACGCGCTTAACGGCATCATAGACTTCGCGCTGGCGCTTGGTGAATCTTCCACTAACCGGGATTGTGCGCGTCATATCGCTGGAATAATTTGCATATTCGGCCCCTACGTCCAAAAGCAACAGATCGCCTTTTTTGCATTGCTGGTTGTTTTCTATATAATGGAGCACGTTTGCATTGTTGCCACTGCCAATTATGGGAGTATATGCAAAACCTTTGGAACGGTTTCTTAGAAATTCGTGCATAAATTCGGCTTCAATTTCATATTCCCACACGCCCGGTTTTACAAAATCCAGGATTCTTCTAAATCCTTTTTCGGTAATGTTGCACGCCGTTTGGATCAGATCGATTTCAATTTGGTCCTTTACGACCCGCAGGCGTTGCAGGATGGGATTGCTTCGTTCCCAGCTGTGTGCCGGAAATTTTTCTTTGGTGGTCTTTATGAACCGGTCCTCGCGGGTCTCGGTTTCCACACTTTGTCGGTAATGTTCGTTTGTGTTGAAATAAACGCGCTCGGCCTGTGTCATTACTTCAAAGAAAATCTTGTCGAATTCCGTCAGCCAAAACACTGATTTTATTCCGCTAACCTCAAAAGCCTTCTCTTTGGTTAGTTTTGCGCCTTCCCAAACGGCAATATGGTCATTGGTTTCGCGCACAAAAAGCATTTCACGGTGGTCTTTGTTCGGTGCGTCGGGAAAAAGCACCAAAATGGTTTCCTCTTGGTCTGCGCCCGATAAATAAAAAATATCACGGGCCTGCTGAAACGGCATGGTGCTGTCTGCGCCAATGGGGTAAATATCGTTGCTGTTAAATACCGCCACGCTTTTTGGCTTCATCTGGGCCATAAAATTTTTGCGGTTTTTTGTGAAAAGCTTGCTGTTTATTTGTTGGTACTTCATTGTGATTTTTGTTTTTTTAATGGCAAATGGAATCCCGCAACGGTCATTTTTCTGTGAAAGCAGTATGATTCGTGGCTCAATTCAACTTTAATGATTTTTTTGGACTTCCCCAAAATTACTTATTTCCAAATTAGAATAAGACGGAATGGACGAATAAATGTAATGGATTGGGCACAGCCAGGCGCTATTTCAAATATCAAAAATAAAACACGGCTAAAAACAAGGTTTCTTTTCAAGTTTTTATAAAGTTGAAGCTGTTGTGGTGAATCTTCATCTTTGTTAAGGGGACGGTTTTTTTGAGAAAATGGGGCCGCCTTTGGACTGCCAATCAATGGGATGCTATTTTTAAAGATGTCATAGAAAGCGAGCCGCCCACGGGTTGGTCATTGAACAATGTGATTTTTTCGTTTTCTTCTTTCAACGCTAAGGTATAGAGCAAGGGCAAATAATGTTCAGGCGTTGGAATAGCCAGATGGAACGCACTTCCTTGCGATTTAAAATCTATGAGTTTTTGATGGTCGCCGCTTAAAATGTACCTTTTCATTTTTTCGTTTGCTTCCGTGGCCCAATCAAAGGCATATTGTTCGTTTAGTCTGTTCCACGCGACCAGCCGGAGGTTATGGACCATGTTTCCGCTTCCGATGATCAAGACACCCTTATGGCGAAGGCTACTTATTTCCTTTGCCAGTTCATAATGATATTTTGCGGGTTTTGAATAGTCTATGCTCATTTGTATTACAGGAATATCGGCTTGTGGATAGAGGTGTTTGATAACGCTCCAAGCTCCGTGATCCAGACCCCATTTGTCGTCCATTACTACTTCTGTTTTGGTTATTAGCGTTTTTGTGGCCCTGGCCAAATCTGGACTGCCCGGTGCGGGATATTGCACTTCAAACAATTGCTTTGGGAAACCACCAAAATCGTGAATGGTAGTGGGGTTTTGCATAGCCGTTACGTAGGTACCCTTTGTTTCCCAATGTGCCGAAACACACAAAATGGCGTTGGGTTTGGGGATATCCCTTGCGATGTTTCTAAAACCTGTTACAAATTCATTTTCGTCAATGGCATTCATAGGGCTTCCATGCCCCAAGAACAACACGGGCATTTTTGAGGAGTTTTCAAACGAAGGGATGGTTTTATTTAATTCATTCAGTTTCATGAATGTTGCGGTTTTTATGAAAATTGAGCCAGTTATTTTGAAACTGTTTGCCCCTTCATTCTGCTTTTTAATATGCGCCCAGCGCTTTCCGAAGCACAAAGCAGTCCGGCTCCCAGCATAATTACATCTTTCAGCACCAATCTTCCGGCACCGGACAAATAGGGAAAACCAAAATGTGGCGTGGGGAAATCGCCGCCCAGATTTGGCACGTAAACCTCGGGCGTTGTAATGAGAAACGTAAGGGTAACCAGTGACATTCCAAAGGTGAGCAGGCCGCCAATCAATCCTATTTTTGCAAACCAAATGCCCAGCAGGGTGAGCAGGCCGATAATCACTATAACCGACCCTAAACCATAGGCGAAAATGTAGGTATGGTTTTCTTTGTGCCAATCTATATTGCGCTGCACGGTTTTGCCTTCTGGGTTTTTATAGTCCACATATTCGGGCGCTTCCTTGGCATAGAAGAAGGACATTAAAGGGCTGTTGGCCACAAAGGGAACGATTCCGTCAGCTTCATATTGAAAAGCTTTCAAACCGCCAATCCACGCCATCACTATGAAAATGGATATCCTTGTGAGGTTGGTAAAACTCATTTGGCTATTGGCCAAATAGGTAATTAAATTGTTCATTACTTTGCTGTTTTTAATTTTGGGTTGATGGTTGTTTTTTGAATGATTTCTGTTTTAATTGCTTTTTGAATAAATTAAATTATCGAAAGAAATCTTTCCGCCTCCCGTTAGGGTGAGGCTTAGGAAAATTACGCCATAAAGCAGCGCAAATTCCTGTTTCCCAAAGCCGTCATTTGCGTGCACTACAAAAGCTGCCACCAACATGGTAATGAGTAATTGGACCGCCGCAAAACGGGTTGCAAGTCCAAAAATGAGGAGGATGGCGCATATCACTTCGGTAAAAACGGCCAGTGTTAAAGATGTTGTTGCGCCCACACCCAATGGATCTGGAAATGAAATGGGGCCGTTTCCAATCAATTCAAAAAACTTCCCCAGACCGTGCGTCAACATAAAACTTCCGCCAACCACACGGAGGATTAGCAAAACATGGTTGATGTTCCTGGGGTAATATCCTGGATTTAAGATCTTTTTTATCATAGTTATCATTATATAGAGATTCTGCCGATAGCGGCATTTTTGCAAAGGATGATAGGAGACCGGCGGGCATTCCACCACGACATTCCAAGGGCTATCAGGCTCCTGAAATTAGGGTTGCTCCCGCCAATTTATCTTCACTATCAGTGTGTTATGTGGTTATTTATGAATTTCCGTAAATGTTTGACTCTCCGCCATCAATAGCGATGGTTTGCCCGCTCACGTAGCCGTTGCTTTCGCTCAATAGAAAGGCAACTACCTTGGCCACTTCTGATGGTTGGCCCAAACGCTTGGTAGGGTTTCGTTTTGCATATTCGGTTTCGGCGGCCTTTGGGTTTTCTGGATTTACCTGTTTGAATGCTGCTGCAACCATTGGGGTGAGTATGGCTCCCGGCGCTATGGCATTGGTAAGTATTCCGTCTGCGCCATATTCCAAGGCTGCATTTTTTGTCATTCCGGATACGGCATGTTTGCTCGCCACATACGGCATTTGATTGAGCACGCCTCGAATTCCGCCTACGGAAGCCACATTTACGATGCGTCCAAACTTCTGTTTTTGCATTACCGGAATTACATAGCGCAGGCCGTAATAAACCCCCATCAAGTTGATGTCTATTACTTTTTTGAAAACATTTACATCATATTGGGTAATACTTGCCTGCTGGCCTTCAATTCCTGCATTGTTGTACAGGCCGTCTATTCTGCCGAATGTTTTTACGGCTTCATTTACGTAGTTTTTTACGGCTTCCTCATTTGAAACGTCTGCCACTACATTTTTGATCTTTACCTCCGGGAACTCTTTTGAAATCCCTGTTTTTGCTTCTTCCAGGCTTTTTTCGTTATAGTCCACCAACACCAGGTTTGCGCCTTGTGCGGCCAATTCCTTGGCAGTTGCTAATCCAAGTCCCATCCCTGCACCGGTGATGACGACTGTTTTGTCTTTAAAATTTTTCATATTTTCTGAAGTTTTAAGTCATGTTAAAAAATAAAGGGTTGCCCCATTGATTTGATTTTGGTCCCTACTTGAATTTTTGTATCCAGTCAGCGTAGGAATTGATCACCTTTTCGAGGAATTTTTTGTTTTTATCATCCATGTTTCCATTTTCATCAAACATGTTTTGGGCTGTGCCAATATAAATTTCCGGTTGTTGCATCACGGGCATATTCAGAAACACCAAGGATTGGCGCAAGGTGTGGTTTGCAATGGAAGCTGAAAGTGGACTCATAGAAACGCTCGCCACGGCTGTTGGTTTGCCGTCCCAAACACTTTTCCCGTAGGGGCGTGAACCCACGTCAAGCGCATTTTTCAACACGCCGGAAATGGACCGGTTGTATTCTGGGGTAAATAAAAATACTCCATCAAAACCTTTTATTGTGTTTCTGAAGGCTGTAAACTCGGCCGCAGGGTTTTCGCCGTCCAGATCTTCATTGTAATGGGGCAGCTGCCCAATTTCAATTATTTCCAATTTCAAATTCTGTGGAGCCAATTGAATGAGGGTTTTGGCAATTTTTCTGTTGAAGGAGCCTTTCCGGAGGGACCCTATTAAAACGGCTATTTTATATGTATTCATAAGTAATTTTTTTTAAATGAGTTATGTAGGTTTTTTAAGTGAGGGGCAAAAAAGGTTGGTGAAATTATTTCTGTTTGATGTATTCGCCATCCACTTTAATCATAACTTCATTGCTGATGAGCGCTTCTGGGAATTTTGGCCCAACGCCGAAATCCAATCGCTTCAACACTCCGGATATCTGGAATCCTGCAATTTCGTTGCCGCTTTGTGCATCGGTGATGGTGCCGCGGTACCATAAATCCATCGTCACGGGCTTGGTGATGCCGCGCATGGTTAAATTTCCGTTCAGTTTGTAGTGGTTTTCCTGAGCGGTTTTTTCCACGGAAGTGGTGGCAAAGGTCATTGTCGGGAATTTTTCAACTTCAAAGAAATCTGCACTTCTCAGGTGGTCGTCGCGCATCCCTATTTCGGTGTCTATAGATTTTACGTCAACGGTAAGGTCAAAAACCCCATCGCTGAAATTTTCTTGGGAAGCGGTCACGGAAGATTCAAAGGAGTTGAACAGACCAGCCACGTCTGAAATAGTGTTGTGGACCGTAGAGAAGGTAACCTTTGCGTGGGCCGGATCTACCTTCCAGGTTGCTTGTGAAAAAACGGGACTGCCCAGTAGCAAAAGGCCTACTAAAATGGTGATTGATTGGATTGATTTTCTTAGATTTTTCATGGTGTTGATTTTTTAATTGTTATACAGAATTTTTGTGTTTTCCCTTTGGGAACAGTTTCGCCCTTTGAACAATGCTATTTTTTGAGGATTGCCAGGTTTAGGGGGAAACTATTTTTGATGTTACAAAGATGCAACCCTTTAATAAACAATAGGTAACAGTATTTGGAAGAAGAGTTATAAAATCAGGAAAAGAGGTTTTTCATCTCGTCGCGAAACTCCGTGGGGGTTTGTCCGGTTCGTTTCTTGAATACGTTGGTGAAGTAAGATTTTTCATTGTAGCCCAGTTCAAACCCTATTTCTGAAATGTTCTTGTCCGTTTGGGTCAGCTGGTTTTTGGCTTCAATCAATTTGCGGTTTTCAATGAGTTCGCTCACGGTCTGGTTGAGGATGCTTTTGCAAATTAAGTTCAGGTTTCGTGCAGACATGAACAATTTTTCGGCATAAAAATCTGCACCGTCCGGGCGCCGGAAATTTTCTTCAAGTATTTTTAGGAAGTTGGAGAGGGTTGTGTTCTGAGTGGAGGAGGCTCCATTTGGGGCGGGCAGGGCACGATTGCGTTCAGACCGTATCATTAAGAACAGCGCGCTAAGCAAGTGGCGCACCATACCCAAGTCAACTTCGGGCTGGTGCATTGCTTCATCTATTATCTCACAGATGGTGACCAACCGCTTGAAGCAAGTGCCATCGGAGAGTTGGAGGGTTGCGTTGTCATGATAGGAAGCATAAAGCTTGAAGGTGGTTTCGGGAATGAACTCACTTTTGAACCGCATTACCCACATGTCACATTTTCCATCCTTTACCTTTGGAATGGCACGGTGGACCTTGCTTTTTGTTACGAAGCTCACCAACGGGGCATCCATAGTGGTGTTTTTGAAATCTATGAAATGGTCCAGCTGCCCTTCCATGGCTATGATCAACTCCTCAAAACTGTGCTGGTGCGGTTCATCTGGCGAGGCACTTATTTTGGTTGCCTCTGCCTTGTCCACCTTAAATATTTTGAAAAGTTCATTCATTATTTCAAAGTTACGCATTTATGACAGCGTCTGGCAAGGGGCGATTTTATTTTTTTGAAAGGCAACGGGGGCAATTGGTTAAAGATTGTTTTATGGGTTTATCTGAAAGTTCCTTCTGTTTTTGTGCCACGGTCCTTTGGGTTGAACAGTTGATTTTCCCAAAACCATGTGCAAATTGGTTATACTCTAACTTTCTTTGGCTATTTCGGTTTTTCTTTTTGGTGCTTCGTCTTTTTCCGCAACGGATGTATTTAAATCAATTCTAAATAGATTTCAAACACTTCAGAATGTTTGGCAACAACCCGTTTGAAACGTATTTTTGTACCACTATTCTTGAAATAAAACCATAATGGCAATATTATCTTCTTCAATTGCGCGAAAAGTTGCTATGGCACTTTCCGGCTTATTTCTTATAATTTTTCTTACCCAGCATTTCGTAATCAATTTTTCCGCAGTTTTTGGCGCGGATACTTTTAATGCTTGGTCAGATTTTATGGGCGGAAATCCAATTGTCCAATTTATTTTTCAACCTATCTTGATTTTTGGGGTTGTGTTCCATTTTGTTATGGGAATTGTGCTCGAAATAAGAAACAACAACGCGCGGCAGATAAAATACAAATCCTTTAAGGGAAACAAAAACTCAACCTGGGCCTCTCGGAATATGATTATTAGCGGGGCCGTTATTTTGGCGTTTTTGGGCCTTCATTTTTACGATTTCTGGTTTCCGGAAATAGTTCACAAATACATTGAAAGCAACCCGATTGACACAACGCGATATTACCCAGAGTTGGTCCACAAATTTGAAAGCCCAGTGCGCACGGGCATTTATTGCTTGTCATTCATTTTATTGATGCTGCATCTTTGGCACGGCTTTTCTTCGTCATTTCAAAGTATGGGCTGGAGCAATAAATATTCAAGGGGCTTAAGAGGGTTTACACAGTTTTACGCAATATTTATTCCCTTAGGATTTATTTTTATTGCGCTCTACCTTCATTTTAACCAAATCCACTAAAAGAAAAAATGATGTCGATATTAGATTCCAAAATTCCAAAAGGACCCTTAGCCGATAAGTGGACAAACCATAAAAACGATATAAACCTCGTTAACCCAGCAAACAAACGGAATATAGACGTAATTGTAGTGGGAACGGGCCTTGCTGGGGGAAGTGCCGCCGCAACCCTTGCCGAACTTGGTTATAACGTAAAAACATTTTGCTATCAAGATTCCCCGCGCCGAGCGCACTCCATTGCCGCTCAAGGAGGTATCAATGCCGCAAAGAATTATCAAGGCGATGGCGATTCAAATTACCGATTGTTTTATGACACCGTAAAAGGAGGCGATTACCGTTCGCGCGAAGGAAACGTTTACCGATTGGCGGAAGTTTCAGCAAATATAATTGACCAATGCGTGGCCCAAGGCGTTCCCTTTGCCCGTGAATACGGGGGTTATTTGGACAACCGTTCGTTTGGCGGGGTTTTGGTTTCTCGTACTTTTTATGCGAAAGGACAAACGGGACAACAATTATTATTGGGTGCATATTCCGCAATGAACCGACAGATTAATCGCGGCAAAATAACTCCGTACAACCGTCACGAAATGCTCGATTTGGTTATCGTTGACGGAAAAGCAAGAGGAATTATAGCCCGCGATTTGGTTTCGGGTGAAATTGAAAGACACTCCGCACATGCCGTGGTTATTGCTTCGGGAGGATACGGAAACGTTTTTTTCCTTTCCACAAATGCAATGGGAAGCAACGTTACCGCTTCGTGGAAAATCCATAAACGGGGTGCATATTTCGCAAATCCTTGTTATACACAGATTCACCCAACTTGCATTCCGGTTTCCGGCGACCATCAAAGTAAACTAACGTTGATGTCGGAATCACTTCGGAATGACGGTAGAATTTGGGTTCCGAAGAAAAAGGAAGATGCGGAAGCAATTCGCCAAGGAAAGAAAAAACCGATCGATCTTTCAGCCGAAGAACGCGATTATTATTTGGAAAGAAGATACCCTTCCTATGGAAACCTGGTGCCGCGCGATGTTGCCTCGCGTGCCGCAAAAGAAAGATGCGATGCTGGTTTCGGAGTAAATAAAACCGGAGAAGCAGTGTTTTTGGATTTTGCTTCCGCCATTGAACGCTACGGAAAAGAGCGCGCCGGAATCCACGGAAACCACAATCCTTCCAAAGAAGAAATTGCAAAACTTGGGAAACAGGTAATCGAGGAAAAATACGGAAACCTGTTCCAGATGTACGAGAAAATTGTAGATGAAAATCCCTACGAAACTCCGATGATGATTTATCCTGCGGTGCATTACACAATGGGCGGCGTTTGGGTAGATTACAATTTGCAATCCACAATTCCGGGTTGTTATGTTACTGGCGAAGCGAATTTCAGCGACCACGGCGCAAACCGTTTGGGTGCTTCAGCTTTGATGCAAGGTTTAGCCGATGGTTATTTTGTTTTGCCTTATACCATTGGCGATTACCTTTCGAAAGATATTAAAACAGGAAGAATTTCAACCGAAACCAAAGAGTTTGATGAAGCCGAAAACAAGGTTCGTGAGCTTTTGGAGAAATTGGTAAACAATAACGGAACCCATTCCGTGGATCATTTCCACAAAAAACTTGGAAAGATTATGTGGGACAA
>JBEBRF010000034.1:0-20358 GCA_040394975.1 Aequorivita soesokkakensis | reverse complement strand
ACAAGTTTCGAAAAAAAATAAGATACCAGTCAAGAGGAAAAACCCTGTTTTTTTAGGGGGAAATTCCCCTTTTTTCGCGCAGGGCAATTCCTACATTTTGAAAAACCGGATTGTTGTTTTTTTGATGTTTTCAAGTGAGGTGCTAAAAATAAAACCGTCCTTTAATATTTTGTATTTCTAATTTCGTAGTTCCTCTTTCAAAAACTATCTTTGAGGCAATGCAGCAAGTAAAAATTATAGAATGTCCGCGCGATGCCATGCAAGGCATCAAAGATTGGATTCCCACCGAGCAAAAAGTGCAATACATTCAATCGCTCCTGCGCTGCGGTTTTGATACGATTGATTTTGGAAGTTTCGTTTCGCCCAAGGCCATCCCGCAAATGCAGGACACGGCAGAAGTGCTTTCAAAGCTGGACCTTTCCACCACACAAAGTAAATTGCTGGCCATTATCGCCAATTACAGAGGTGCGGAAGATGCCGTTCAGCATCCCGAAATCGATTATTTGGGGTATCCATTTTCCATTTCAGAAAACTTCCAGATGCGCAATACGCATAAAACAATATCAGAGTCGTTGGTAATTCTTCAGGAAATCTTGAACCTTGCCGATAAAAACAATAAGGAAGTGGTGGCCTACCTTTCCATGGGCTTCGGAAACCCTTATGGCGACCCGTGGAACGTTGATATTGTGGCCCAATGGACCGAAAAACTGCACGCAATGGGCGTAAGGATCCTCTCGCTCAGTGATACCGTGGGCTCCTCGACGCCCGATATTATTTCATATTTATTTACTAACTTGATCCCCAAATATCCCCACATAGAGTTTGGAGCACATTTGCACACCACACCCAACGCCTGGCACGAAAAAGTTGACGCCGCCTTTAAAGCGGGCTGCAGAAGGTTTGACGGTGCCATACAGGGCTTCGGCGGTTGCCCAATGGCAAAGGACGAACTGACAGGAAACATGCCCACGGAAAAAATGTTCAGCTATTTTACGGCTGAAAAAATAGCGTGCCACATCCAGCCAATGTCCTTTGAAAGTGCTTACAATGAAGCAACTAAAATTTTTACAAAATACCATTAAATGAGAAAATTTTTACTACTCGCCCTTGTGGGCTCTTTCCTTAGCAGCTGTGAAATCCTAATGCCCATACCCGAAGACCCCATAAAAGGGGCAGGGGCCGTAACCCTTAAATTTGTACAGATCAATGACGTTTATGAAATAGCGCCCCTCAACGCCGGGCAGTACGGGGGCCTGGCCCGCGTGGCCCACATTCGCGACTCCATACAGCAAAGCTACCCAAATACCTACCTATTCCTGGCCGGAGACTTTCTGAACCCCTCATTGATAGGCACCCTAAAAATGGACGATGAACGCGTAAACGGAAAACAGATGATAGACGTGCTGAACGCCATGGACGTTGATCTGGTAACCTTCGGAAACCACGAGTTTGATTTGAGCGAAAAAGACCTGCAAAAAAGAATGAATGAATCAAATTTTGACTGGACCACCGCAAACGTGCGCCACGTAACGGAAAAGGGCTTGGTGCCCTTCACCACAAAATGGGAATATTCCACCGTGCCCACATCAGATTTTGCCACCTTCACGGCCGTTGACGCCGATGGCAACAAACTGAAGTTCGGCGTTTTCGGCGTAACCCTCCCCTCAAACCCAAGGGACTATGTTTTCTATGGTGATATCTATGAAAACGCAGAAAGGGCCTATGATCTGGCCATACAGAAATCAGATTTCGTGGTGGGCCTCACCCATGTTTCCTTAGCAGAAGACATTGAAATTGCAAGGCGAATAAGGTCCCTACCCTTGATTATGGGCGGCCATGAACACAACAATATGCTTGAAAAGGAAGGCCGGACCATAATAGCCAAGGCAGATGCAAACGCAAAAACCATCTATGTGCACACCCTCATTTATAACCTGCGCACCAAGCACCTCTACATAAATTCTGAATTGATGCCCGTGACCAATAAAATAGCCTCTTCCCCAAAAGTGGACCGCGTAGTGGCAAAATGGACAGCCATTGTAGATGAAAAATTGAAGGAAACCATAGAGAATCCGCAAGAAATTATTTATTACGCCACTACCCCCCTTGACGGCACAGATACCGCAAACCGAAGCAAGCAAACCAATATGGGCGAACTCATAGCCACCGCAATGGCCTTTGCCTATGCCAATAAGGTGGACGGCGCCTTAGTGAACGGGGGCTCCATCAGGCTGGATGATAAATTGCAGGGCGACATCTCTGGGGTAGATATTTTCAGGGTCCTGCCCTTTGGCGGCAGCGTGCTCAAATTAGACTTAAAGGGAAGCCTGCTAAAGGAAATCCTCAACTTCGGAAAGGCCCAAAGCGGTGAAGGGGCCTATCTTCAACGATACAATTTCACCCAAAATGAAAACAATGAATGGCAGGCCAATGGTAAGGTGATCAGTGACACAAAAACATACACCATAGCCATTAGCGATTTTTTGCTGAAAGGATTGGACATTCCGTTTTTGACCCCCGATCACAAGGGCGTTGTAAAAGTGTACTATCCCCAGGAAAACGAAACCGCGGCCGATATCCGAAAGGCAATCATTTTATATTTAAAATCCATAAAATCATGAAGCCACAAAGGCCGTTGAAAATAGCTCTCATTGTTTTACTGGCCGCCCTATTGTCCATACAGTTTATCCGCCCCCAAAAAAACAACGGCAGTTATGAAAGCATCAACAGTTTTGAGGCGGACACCGCCCCATCAACACAAGTGGCCGCAATCTTGAAGCAAAACTGTTATGATTGCCATAGCAACAGGACACAGTATCCTTGGTATGCCCAGATTGCCCCCATTTCTTTGTGGCTGAATGACCATATTCAGGACGGCAAAAAACATTTCAACGTATCGGCCTGGAACGAGTATTCCGTAAAAAAGAAGGAACACAAACTTGAAGAGCTCATTGAAATGGTAGAAAATGATGAAATGCCGCTAAAATCATATGAAATCCTGCACGGCAACCTTTCTGAAAACGAAAAAACCTTACTGCTGCAATGGGCGGGTTTGGTAAGGCTAAAATACAAACATCAGCTGGAAGTCTCTTTAAAGTAAGCGTGGTTTAGATAATCCAAAATCCATAATCCATAATCCATAATCCATAATCCATAATCCATAATCCATAATCCATAATCTCTAATCCCTAATCCCTAATTCCTAATTCATAATTCATAATTCTGAATTAATTACGTTACATTTGCACGCAATTAATCCATAACCACTTTCGCCCTTAGAAAGTTAATTTTAATTGCAATGACCGCACACGACCACAAAATCCTTGGAGAAGGCCTTACTTATGACGACGTACTATTAGTGCCCGCCTATTCTGAAGTCTTGCCCCGCGAAGTTTCCATAGCCACACAATTTTCGCGAAACATAACCCTTAACGTTCCCATCGTTTCCGCAGCCATGGACACCGTTACCGAAAGCGCCATGGCCATCGCCATAGCGCGCGAGGGCGGCATTGGCGTGCTCCATAAAAATATGACCATTGAACAGCAAGCCGCCGAAGTGAGAAAAGTGAAACGGGCCGAGAGCGGCATGATCATTGACCCTGTAACCCTCAAGAAGGAAAATACGGTGGGAGATGCCCAAAAAACCATGCGCGAATACAGTATTGGCGGAATTCCCATTACTGATAATTCCCAGAAATTAATAGGAATCGTTACCAACCGCGATCTCCGTTTTGAGAAAGACCTGAAACGTCCGCTCAGCGAGGTTATGACTTCCGAAAACCTCGTGACTGTGGCGCAGGGCACCTCTTTAAAAGAAGCGGAAATAATCCTTCAAAAGAATAAGATCGAAAAACTGCCCGTTGTAAGCATTGATGGCAAACTTTTGGGGCTCATCACCTTCAGGGATATCACAAAACTTACCCAAAAGCCCAGCGCCAATAAGGACCAATACGGAAGACTGCGCGTTGCCGCCGCACTTGGCGTAACGGCCGATGCCGTTGAAAGGGCCGAAGCATTGGTAAACGCCCAGATTGACGCCGTGATCATTGACACCGCCCACGGCCACACCAAGGGCGTAGTAGCGGTTTTGAAACAGGTGAAACAAAAATTTCCAGATTTGGAAGTAGTGGTGGGCAATATTGCCACCGCCGAGGCTGCAAAATATTTAGCAGACGCGGGCGCAGATGCAGTGAAAGTGGGCATTGGCCCGGGTTCCATTTGTACCACCCGCGTTGTTGCCGGGGTGGGCTTTCCACAGTTTTCCGCGGTGTTGGAAGTGGCCGCCGCCCTAAAAGGGACCGGCGTTCCCGTTATTGCCGATGGGGGCATTCGCTATACGGGCGACATACCAAAGGCAATCGCCGCCGGCGCAGATAGTGTAATGCTCGGTTCTCTATTGGCCGGCACCAAGGAATCTCCGGGCGAGACCATAATTTATGAAGGCAGAAAATATAAATCATATAGGGGAATGGGCTCTGTGGAAGCGATGAAGCAAGGCTCCAAGGACCGTTATTTTCAAGATGTGGAGGACGACATCAAAAAACTGGTACCCGAGGGAATCGTGGGGCGCGTGCCCTATAAAGGTGATTTGGTGGAAAGCATGACCCAGTTTATAGGCGGGCTAAGGGCCGGTATGGGCTATTGTGGCGCCAAGGATATTGAAACCTTGAAAGAAACCGGACGATTTGTTAAGATTACTGCTTCCGGTATCAACGAGAGCCATCCGCACGATGTTACCATAACCAAAGAAGCGCCCAATTACTCAAGATAGGCCTTTCTTCCCTGAAATTCCAATTTATTTAAGCGGGTTTTATTTCCCAAAAAAAAAACGTGAAGCGTTGCGGCTTCACGTTTTTTGTTCAGAATGGAAGGGTATTTATTTTCCTTCGTCCGCGTTTGTTATTGTAATGCCGAGCTCAAGTAAAATGGGTACGGTGAGGTCATAGGCCGGATCCAAATAGACCATATCCTGGGAAGTCTGTAGTACTTGGGTATAATTTTGGGCCGTGGCAATTTTTTCGAGGGCCACTCCAATTTTTTGGTACAGTGGTTTTAGGGCTTCACTTTGTTTTATGTCCATCAGCTTTGCTCCATTTTGTTGAAACTTCTGTATATCCTGCTCTGCAGTTATAATTGCGTTTTGCTTTTCGGTCTTTTGGGCTTCGGTGAAAGTGGCCTCTCCATTTTTGTAATCCTCCACAAGTTTTTTGTATTCGTCCACTTTTTTATTTAGGTCTATATCCAATTGGGTTCCGTAGGTTTCCAGTTCGGTTTGTACCACGGTCAATTCGGGCATTTTTGAAAGGATATACTCTATGTCCACAGCCCCTACTTTTCCTTGTGCGAATGTGCCGATACAACTAAGAAACACGGCGATTTTAAGAAATTTCATTTTTTTTATTTTTAAATTATTCAGTGCGCAATATTACTATAAATATCGCAAATATCAGATGCTTGGGTTTAACGTTTGTAAAAAATATAGTCCGTAGTTAGGGGCTCTACGCCTTTATTTTTCATAAGCGCCATTATTTGCCCGCGGTGGTACGTGCTGTGGTTTATAATGTGAAAAAGCATTTCTGAAATCGAATTTTTAAAATTTTCACCTTTGCTGTTCGTGTAGTTTATGGGTTTCGTTAAATCATCAAACAGCATAATTTTGCTGCTCTGCCCAAAATTTTCCAAATTGATGGTTCGCAGTTCACCAATATCCAATTCTTGCCAAACTCCAAGTTTTGGTTTTAGTCCCAATATTCTGTGGTTCCAGATATGGTGCGCGTTTAAAATGTGGCTAAAGAGCAAGCTGATCCTATCGGAATAAACCTCGGGCGTCCGGTTCAAAAGAACAATCAATCGATCGTTCGTGTTCTGGTTATATTCAAATGTGTCCTGAAAAAATGCTTGCATCATACATCAAATAGTTGCCCGCGATGTGGCTTGAGGGTGACACGAAGTGTTTCCATCAGCTCTTTTTCTACCACCAAAAATGCGCAGTGGTGCATGGGCGTGATTTCCTCACAGCCCGAAAATGAATTCCGCAGTTGCTCGGCAGCTGAAAATTCTGAAAGATGTTCCGCGTGATGTTCGGCTATCCGTTTTGCATTGGGCCCCCGGAAGTCCCAAATGAGTTTTATTCTCTCAGTCATGTGTTCGTTTTTTAAAGATAGTTGCATCTTGGCCATAAAATGCTAACTATGCCCCGTTTTTTCTGCCCATGCAAATTACGGGTTTTCACCATATATTAAAAAGCGGGGTACACTATATTTATATTAAATTCGTTTGCTTTTGGGGTGCTACTTAAGGAAGCTTTTTGCTATTTTTGCACCTTTGTCCGCCAATACCGTTGAATTGGGGAATCGCTTCATAAAAATAAATATTCAATTGTGATGAAAAATTTTTTTACTGTATGTTTTTTCGCCTTGTTGGGCACTACCGCCGTTTATTCGCAAAATAATAAGGACGTTTTGATGACCATAGACGGCAAGCCCGTTTATGCCAATGAATTTGTGAGGGTTTACAAAAAGAATTTAGATCTTGTCCAAGATGAATCGCAAAAAGATATAGACGGCTACCTACAGCTTTTTATTGATTATAAACTGAAAATTGCCGAAGCACAGGCACAGGGCCTTGATAAGGATGAGAACTATTTGAAGGAATTTTCTAAATACAGGGATCAGCTTTCACGAAGCTATCTTTTTGAGGAAAAAGTAACAGAAGAACTTGCCAAGGAAGCCTATGAACGCGGCCAGCAAGATATACACGCAGCACACATTTTGATCCGAGTAGATTATGAAGCATTGCCACAGGACACCCTTGCGGCATACAATAAAATGAAAGGAATTCGCGAACGGGCATTGAAAGGCGAAGATTTTACCAAACTTGCAATGACCTATTCTGAAGAGCCCGGTGCAAAGGATTCTGGCGGAGATTTGGGATATTTCACGGTCTTTAACATGGTCTATCCTTTTGAAACCGCGGCCTACCACACAAAAGTGGGCGAGATTTCAGAGATTGTCCGTACCAGTTTTGGATATCATATTATAAAAGTTGACGATAAAAGGGCCCGCTCACCAAAAATCTCAGTGGCCCATATAATGATTTCCGACAAAAAAGGTGCGCGTGACTTTAACCCGGAGGTCCGCATAAACGAAATATACAGTATGCTGAATCAGGGTGGAAATTTTGAAAGCCTGGCCAAACAATTTTCAGATGACAAAAATTCGGCAGTGAATGGTGGAAAATTGAAGCCCTTCACTAACGGAGATCTTCGCGCCCCAGAATTTGAGACGGCCGCCTACGCCCTGAAAAACCCGGGAGACATTAGTGTGCCTGTAAAAACTGATTTTGGGTGGCACATTATACGGTTGGACGAAAAATTCCCCAAGGAAACTTTTGAACAGCAAAAACCGGAGCTCGAAAAAAAGGTCAATGAAGGCGACAGGTCTAAACTTGTTACCAGCGCCACCAATAAGAAAATAAAGGAAAAATACGGTTTCAAGAAAGAGAACAGCTTCCTGCCCTTTTTTGATACCTATCTGACCGACGATATTTTGAGCAGAAAGTGGGTGATGACTTCCATTGCCGCAGAACAGGATAAACCCCTCTTCGTAATTGGCAATAAAAAAGCTACCTATTCAGATTTCGCAAAATATATTGAAGGGCGCCAAAAGACCACCCGGCCCTATAGATCAAAAGAATCACTGTTGGTAGATTTTTATGATGAATTTGAAACCCAACAATTAAAAGAATATTTCAAGGAAAATTTGGAGAATGAAAATGATGAATACGCCGCAATTCTCAATGAATATCGAGACGGCCTTTTGATTTTTGATGTAATGGACAAAAACATTTGGCAAAAAGGAAAGACAGATACCATAGCAGTTCAGGAATATTTCAACAGAACCCAACAGGATTACCAATGGAAGCAGCGCATTGATGCTGATATATATGCCGCCACCACCGATATATTTGCAAAGCAAATACAAGAAATGCTCACCCAGGGAAAAACCGCAGATGAAGTAAAGAAAGTGCTGAATGCCGAAAACAAAGTAAATGTGATAATAACTCCGGGGGTCTTTGAAATTGACCAGCGGGAATTACCGGAAAATCTTGAAATAACCCAGGGAGTTTCAAAAATTTATCCCAGCCATAAATCTTTCGTTGTGGTAAATATTAAGGAAATAATTGCGCCCGGGCCAAAGTCATTGGAAGACGTAAAGGGCAAGGTTTTGACCAATTACCAAAATGAACTGGAAACCTCGTGGATGCAAAGTTTGCACTCAAAATATAAAGTAGATGTAAACAAAAAAACATTAAAAAAAATTAAGAAACAACTGAAGTGATCAGCCGAATAGTGTATATAGTTATTGGTGGCGCCCTTTGTTTTTCGTGTTCTTATTTTAAAACGAATACCGAGAATAAACCGTTGGCCGCCCGTGTCAATGACACGTATCTATATATAGAGGACATTGAAAAATTAGTGCCCGAGAATAGTTCGGTAGAAGATAGCACACTGATCGTGAACAATTACATAAACCGTTGGGCAACCCAGCAATTGTTGATAGATCAGGCAAAAATCAACCTTACCCCAGAACAACTTTCTCGGTTTGATAGGCTCGTTGATGAGTACAGGACAGACCTGCTCACCGAAGCCTATAAAAATGTCATCGTCAGCAAACAGTTGGACAGCGTAATATCGGAACAGGAATATCACGAATATTATGAGGAAAACAAGGAAAACTTCAAACAGAGTGACTTGCTGGTGATGCTTCGCTATGTTCAATTGCCCTTAAATTATGACGGTTTGCCTGCCGTGAAGGAAAAATTGAGCCGCTATAATGACAAGGACAAAAAATCCCTAAATAGCCAGGATTACCAGTTTATATCCTCAAACTTCAACGATTCGGTTTGGATAAAAAAAGAAGTACTCTACCATTCCCTTCCAGTGCTGCAGGAGGCCGGGGAACCACTGTTAAAAAAATCAAATTTTGCACAGTTGCAAGATTCATTAGGAGTATATTTGGTCAAAATTGAAAATGTGCTCTATCCCAATGATACAGCACCATTTTCATTCATAAAGCCCACCCTGAAACAGATTATTTTGAATAAAAGAAAACTCGAACTTATTAAAAAATTGGAAACCGATATAACAAAGGATGCCATTCAAACAAACAATTTTGAAATCTATACCAATGAATAAATATATATTGCTTCTTCTTTTCGCAACCGCCGCCATGCAGGCCCAAGTAGTATTAGAGCCGGACAGCAGCGGGGTAGTGAAGGACAATGACACGCTTGTGGTTCAACAATATAAGCTTCGCGATACCTTAAAGCCCTTTGAACGCTTTAAGGCCGAAGGGGTCAGCGCCGTGGTAGGCGAGTATGTTATCCTTGACAGTGATATAGACAAGGCCTATGTTGAAATGCAATCACAGGGCATTTCCATAGAAGATATAACCCGCTGTCAACTAATGGGGAAGTTGATGGAAGATAAACTGTATTCACATCAAGCAAAACAGGACAGCATACTGGTGCCCGATGCCGAAATAAACGGCATGATCGATCAGCAACTTCAGTATATGGTCAGTGAATTGGGAAGCGAGGAAAAAGTAGCCGCCTATTACCGAAAAGACAATATTGCCCAATTGAGGAGCGAACTTTTTGAGGCCAACAAAAACCTGAAACTGGCAAGAATGATGCAGGATAAGGTGATTGAAAAAGTGGAAGTGACCCCCGAGGAAGTGCGTACTTTCTTTTTTTCTATCCCCGAGGAAGATCGCCCCGTCTTTAGCGCGGAAATTGAAATTGCCCATCTTGTGATTGATCCTGAAATTACGCAAAAAGCAAAAGACGAAGCAATCGCAAAGTTAAATGCCATGCGCGCGGACATCATTGATAACGGCGCCAGTTTCGCCACAAAGGCGGTTTTGTACTCACAGGATCCTGGGTCCAATTCAAAAGGCGGGCTGTATATGGGCGTAAAACGCGACTCCCCATGGGCCAAGGAATTTAAGGACCAAGCATTTTCATTGTTGGAAGGGGAGATTAGCGAACCTTTTGAAACAGAATTTGGCTACCACATTCTTTACGTTGAAAAAATCAGAGGGCAGGAAGTGGACGTGAGGCATATTTTAATTTTTCCCGAAGTCTCCCAACAATCTATCGATGCCGCCCAAAAGAAAATTGAGGAATTGCGCGCGCAGATTGTATCGGGCGAGCTAACCTTTGCCGAAGCCGCCAGAAAAAATTCTGACCATAAGGATACCCGCAATAACGGTGGGCAGCTCATTAACCCAATTACTTTTGACACTAAGTTCGACTTAACCAAAATGGACCCCACCCTAAGTGCCCAAGTTTATAACCTCAATGAAGGCGAAGTGTCAAAAATATTCACTGACCGCGACCGCACAGGGAAAAGCAGCTTAAAAATTCTTACCGTCACCAAAAAATATCCCGAACACAAGGCCGATTATTCCAAAGATTATGAGCGAATCAAGCAATTGGCACTTCGGGAAAAACAGATTAAGACTATCAATAAATGGCAAAACGAAAAAATAAAAGACACCTATATAAGCATCAACAATGACTACCAAGATTGTGATTTTGCTGGTGATTGGTTAAAAAAATAATAACGAGCAATTATGTCAGACGTAGCAGCGGTAACGCAACTGGTTTCTAAATATAACGCCCTTAGGCAGGAAATAAAAAAAGTAATAATCGGTCAGGACGAAGTGGTAGAACAAGTGCTACTTGCCATATTCTCCGGCGGACATGCATTGCTCATTGGGGTGCCCGGGCTGGCCAAGACGTTATTGGTGAACACAGTGGCCGAAGCATTGGGATTAAAATTCAAAAGAATTCAATTTACACCAGATTTGATGCCGAGTGATATCTTGGGTTCGGAAATTTTGGATAAGGACAGAGAATTTAAGTTCATTAAGGGCCCCATCTTCGCCAATATTATTCTTGCAGACGAGATAAACCGAACTCCCCCAAAAACCCAGGCCGCACTTTTGGAAGCCATGCAGGAGCGCGCCGTTACCGTGGCGGGACATCACTATAAATTGGATCTGCCCTATTTTGTGCTTGCCACCCAAAACCCAATAGAACAGGAGGGAACCTATCCCTTACCGGAAGCACAGTTGGACCGTTTTATGTTTGCAATCAATCTGGAATATCCGTCTTTCGCGGAGGAAGTGGAAGTGGTAAAACAAACCACAACGGGTGAAACCCAAACTGTAAATCCACTATTTTCTGCCCAGGAAATCATAGATTTCCAACAATTAATCCGAAGGATTCCCGTAGCCGATAATGTTGTGGAATATGCGGTAACCTTGGTTGCAAAAACCCGCCCCAATAGTCCTACTGCTACCGAAACGGTGAAAAAATATATTGATTGGGGCGCAGGGCCGCGGGCGTCGCAGAATTTAATTTTGGCCGCAAAATCACACGCAGCACTGCACGGCAAATTCTCTCCGGATATCGCCGATGTTCAAAAAGCGGCGGTAGCCATTCTACGGCACAGGCTTATCAAAAATTATAAAGCCGAGGCCGAAGGGTTAAGTATTGAGGAGATCATTCAAAGTCTTTATTAAACTTCCCGGATTTCTTTAATGTGGCTCACAAAATTTTAGTTGGAATATTTTGAAATTCTTAATATAAACTACTGAAATTTACCACTTTCCCAATTTTATTCACTCAATAGTGAAATTTAATGAAAGATATTCACTAAAATACCATTTCCTTTAAATATTTTTTAAATAAAGTGAAATTGTTTAATTTCGCGGACAACTAAAATATGTATTATGGCTTTTGATATTGAGATGATTAAAAACGTCTATTCCCAAATGGCTGATCGCGTTGATAGGGCGCGTGAAATCACGGGAAAACCCCTTACTCTTTCTGAAAAAATATTATACTCCCATCTGTGGGATGGCACGCCTTTCAAAGCTTTTCAGCGCGGTAAGGATTATGTTGACTTTGCCCCAGATAGAATTGCGTGTCAAGACGCCACTGCACAGATGGCTCTTTTGCAGTTTATGCAGGCCGGGAAAAAAACCGTTGCCGTGCCCACCACTGTTCATTGTGACCACCTGATCCAGGCCAAACAGGGCGCAGTAGCTGACTTAAGGCGCGCTAACCAAACCAGCAATGAAGTCTTTGATTTTTTGGAATCAGTCTCAAACAAATACGGAATCGGTTTTTGGAGGCCGGGCGCAGGTATTATCCATCAGGTTGTTTTAGAGAACTACGCCTTCCCCGGCGGGATGATGATTGGAACCGATAGCCATACGGTCAATGCAGGGGGGCTCGGAATGCTGGCCATCGGCGTGGGTGGTGCAGATGCCGTTGATGTAATGGCAGGAATGGCGTGGGAACTGAAATTCCCAAAACTCATAGGTGTAAAATTAACAGGTGAGTTAAATGGTTGGACGGCTTCCAAAGATGTTATTTTGAAAGTGGCCGGAATTTTAACCGTAAAAGGCGGAACGGGAGCTATTGTTGAATATTTTGGCCCGGGCGCAAAAAATCTTTCCTGTACGGGAAAGGGTACCATTTGTAATATGGGTGCAGAAATTGGCGCAACCACTTCCACCTTTGGATATGACGATGCAATGGAACGGTTTCTTCGAGCCACAGATCGCGCTGATATAGCCGATGAGGCAAATAAAATCAGGGAGTATTTAACAGGTGATGATGAAGTGTATGCCAACCCTGAAAATTACTTTGACCAAGTGATTGAAATAGATCTTTCTACCCTGCGTCCGCACTTAAACGGACCCTTCACCCCAGATTTGGCGACTCCAGTTGGCGAATTGGGTGAAAAAGCCAAGAGAAACGATTGGCCCATAAAGGTGGATTGGGGACTAATCGGTTCCTGTACAAACTCTTCGTATGAAGATTTATCGAGAGCTGCTTCCATCGCGCAGCAAGCAGTTGATAAAAAATTGAAACCAAAAAGTGATTTTGGAATAAACCCCGGTTCTGAACAAATTCGATATACAGCCGAAAGAGACGGACTTTTGGATGTTTTTGAAAAACTGGGTGCTACCATTTTCACCAATGCGTGTGGGCCGTGTATTGGCCAGTGGGACCGGAGTGATAGAAAAGGTGACGAAAAAAACACCATTGTGCATTCCTTCAACCGAAATTTTTCAAAACGTGCGGATGGAAACCCTAACACTCATGCGTTTGTTGGTTCTCCTGAAATTGTCGCAGCAATCGCCATCTCCGGCCGCCTGGACTTTGACCCCATGACTGATACCTTAACAAATGAGGAAGGACAGGAAGTGAAATTGGATGTGCCAGTTGGATTGGAACTGCCGCCCCAAGGTTTTGAAGTAGAAGATAACGGCTATCTGGCGCCCAAAAAAGACGGCAGTTCCGTAGAAGTTAAAGTTGCCAAAGACAGTGAACGACTGCAACTGTTGGAACCGTTTTTGCCCATTCAAAATGCTGAATTGCAAGGCGTAAAATTGTTGATAAAAGCCTTTGGAAAATGTACCACGGACCATATCTCAATGGCCGGACCGTGGCTTCGTTATCGAGGACATTTAGATAATATTGCGAACAACACTTTAATTGGCGCCGTAAATGCCTTCAACAAACAAACCAACTTTGTTAAAAATCAGCTTACGGGCGAATATAATGGAGTTCCGAATGTACAGCGCGAATACAAAGCAAATGGCATAAAATCCATCGTTGTGGGCGACCATAATTACGGCGAAGGTTCCTCACGGGAACACGCGGCCATGCAGCCCAGATTTTTGGGGGTTGCTGCGGTTTTGGTAAAATCTTTCGCAAGAATCCACGAAACCAACCTAAAAAAGCAAGGAATGTTGGCCCTAACTTTTGCGAACGAAGCAGATTATGATTTGATCCAAGAAGATGACACCTTCAATTTTGTGGATATTGCATCCTTTGCTGAGAACATACCGTTAACACTAAACATTGTGCATAAAGACGGGAGTATGCACAACATTATGGTAAACCATACCTATAACAACGCCCAAATTAATTGGTATAGGGAAGGTTCAGCCCTGAATTTGATAAAAAAGCAAAACGCTTAAATAAAACTTTCATTATTCACAAACCTAACAGGTTTCTAAATTTGTTAGGTTTTTTATATTTTTAAACGTGTGGTTGCGTTTCTGAAAAAACATTGGAGCAATATTCTATTTTTTATATTTATTGGCCTCCTTATTTTACCTCAAACGCGAATGCCTATCCAGGTTTTCGTGCAGCAGATTATTTCCTTTTCGCCTTCTGAAATTGAAGAAGACCGGCGAAAATCCTTGACAGATTACCAATGGATTTTACGGGATTTGGATTCAACGGAAATAAATTTTTCCCGATCAACAGGAAAGGTTGCAATCGTGAATTTTTGGGCCACTTGGTGTCCTCCCTGCGTTGCGGAAATGCCTTCGTTCCAAAAACTTTTTGACATGTATGATGAGGAAGTGGATTTCTATTTTGTCACTTCCGAAATGCCTGTAAAAGTGAAAGCCTTTATGGAAAAAGAAGGATATTCCATGCCCGTTTATTTCCCGTCATCGGAAACGCCCCAACAGTTGCAATATACCGTTCTGCCCACTACATTCGTAATTTCAAAATCAGGGGAAATCGTTATTGAAGAGGAGGGAGCGGCACATTGGAACAGTGATAAAATGCAGGTTCTTCTGCGGCAATTAGTGAACAATTAAACGTGGAAATTACCCATAGAAATGGTTTTCCTTAATGGATTTCATTTGTTTTTTCCCTTCCACGATTGCGGTAATTTCCTTCCACACTTTAGCATCAATAAGGGATTGCAGCGGTTGGTTTACCTGAATGATTTTCGGAAAGTTTTTGGTCAATTGCTTGTCCCATTGCGGTGAATGGTTTAAAAGGTCATCGGGATAAACGGTTTTTCGCCGTGTTCCTTCTTCAATCCCCCGGAAGGGTTCCGTAACGTTTAAATAACCGTAGTCATCCGAAAGCTCTTCGCCTTTTTGGATGTCCCGAACGGCAATTTCAAAGTCATAGGCCGTGGAAATGCAATTGCTTTTGAAACTATGGTTAACGTACCTGCCGTTGTCCCAGCAGAGCATAAAATTTCCCTTATTGTTTCTATAGCAGTAGGTTTCTAAAATATTCTGGTAGAGCGGGTTCATTTTTTTCAATTTGGCGGGGGTGAACTCTCGGTCCAAATTGTCAAGCGCCCACGTTATTGTGCCTGCCGGTATAAACTCTGTTGCAACAACCCCATACCCAATTTGGGGGCTTATAAATTTTAATTCGGTTTTTGGATGTATCATAAACAATCTTGGTTTTTAGGTTTAAATGTAATGTAAAATCTTAATTGATTAACATCTTCCAATCTATTGGATATGAAATTTTAATGGCGTTTATTTGCCGTTTTTTCTGAAAGATTACCTTCAGATTTTTCCCGAAATTTTTCCATTAATGCAAATACTGTCAACAGCATGCTCAATGCGTAAACGCTATCTTCAATGGGTACCGTGCCAATTCTAATGGCCATATTTTCGGCATTGTTGTACCAAACCACTGGCTCGTTAATCCAACTTCCCGTCAGAAATCCGTTCACTATAAAAAATGGAACCAAAAGAAGGAGAAATAAGGGGAAGAAAACATTTAATACTTCGCGTTTGTAATTGAATACGATGGCCAAAAGCACTATGGCATAGGTAAAGTTTATGGCCGTGTACCATAAATGGTAATTATAAAGTAGGCCAACGATCAAAACGGTTTGGATGCTAAAATAAACCACGTTGGTATTCTTTGGGCTTAACTTAAACCGCGGCATTGTGTTTTTAAATGCATAAATGGTAAACAGGCAGGCATACGGAATACAAATAAAAAACAGCCATTCTTCCAAAGGCAGCTGGGCCAAGTAAAGGCCCGAGAGGTAATTGTCATTAAAGCCCCAAAACCCGTTTTGGGTAAAAAGGATGTCCCAGGGAATGAAGAGGCACATCATTAAAAATGTTGCGGGAAAAAAATAGTTCCAAAGTTTATAAAACCTAAGTTTTGGGTGAAAGCTAAAAATGAAAGGAACACTCAGCGAAGCAATATCCAAGAGTAAATAGAAGTGCCACATGCCTTATTTTTTGAAGTATTTCAACGGTGGGAGAAGCATTCCGAAACATTCGCCCTTCTCGCGTCCCAAATGTTTGTGGTGCATTTTATGAGCTCGACGTATGCCGCGGGCGTACCAATTGTTCGCGTTTCGGAACATTTTGAACCGTTGGTGTATAAAAATATCGTGGACAAAAAAATAGGCAATACCATAGGCAAAAATACCCAGCCCAATGGGCAATCCAGCCAAAAATCCAAAATAGCTCCAGCCAATAAAACAGCTGATGCTTACAAGGGCGTAAAAAAGAAAAAAATAATCGTTGCGCTCCCACCAACTCCCGTGATCCTTGTGATGGTGGTCTTTGTGTAGTTTCCATAAAAATCCGTGCATAACATATTTATGGGTAAACCACGCCATAAATTCCATGGTGCAGAATGTGGTTAAAAAAATAAGTATCCAAAGAGCAATAGACATAACTGCAGTAAAAACGTAATGGTAGGATCAGGTGAATTTTGGTGCGGAAAAAGCAAAACCCAACATTACTGATTAAAAAATTATCGCACCAAATTTAGTTGATATTTCACATAACTACGGGTGAGCAATCCCAATTTCTCAATATTTGGAAGGCGCACGCGCACCGTTTTTATATCCACGGCAGGGGTTTGCTGAAGCTTTTTCAATAACCGTCGGTAATATCTATAGGCTATAAAAACTCCCAATTTTGCTTCTTGCGGCAGAAGAAGAATGCCCTGATAGCCGATGCTGAAATTATGCTCAATGTCGTCAATAATCCTTTGTTTGGACTGTTCGTCCAAGGAATATAGGTTGGCGGATGGAAAATAGGAACGGCTGAGGTTTTCGTGGTCATCTTTTAAATCGCGCAAAAAATTCACTTTTTGGAATGCCGAACCCAAATTCTTTGCCGCATCTTTCAATAATTCATATTTTTCGCCATCGCCCTTCACAAAAACTTTTAGGCACATAAGGCCAACCACCTCCGCGGAGCCATAGATATATTGGTTAAATTCTTCCAAATTGGAATAGCTACTTTTAGTCAAATCTGCTCTCATGCTGGCCATAAATGTCGCAATCAACTCTTTGTCAATAGTGTATTTGTGGACGGTTTTTTGGAAGGAATTCAGAATTGGGTTAAGACTTATGCGGTCTTCAAGCGCTTGGTGTAGCGCTTGGTCAAACCGTTGAAAAAGAATGGCCTTTTCATACCCATGAAAGGAGTCCACAATTTCATCGGCAAAACGTACAAAGCCGTAAATGTTATGAATGTCCGCGCGAATGGAGGTGCCCAACATTCGCGTAGCCAGTGAAAACGAAGTGCTGTAGGTTTCCGTTACGGTCCTGCTGCAGGATTCGGATACTATGTCAAAAAGTTCTTTCATCTAAATATTTTTCAATTAAACCGGCGGCTAATTTTCCAGAAATCAAGGCTGGGGGCACTCCGGGGCCAGGTACGGTTAACTGTCCGGTAAAGAACAGGTTTTTTACTTTTCCGCTTTTTAGTTTGGGTCTCAAAAATGCCGTTTGCAGCAGTGTGTTTGCCAATCCGTAGGCATTTCCTTTATAACTGTTGTAATCTGTAATGAAGTCGTTTATGCAAAAGGACTCTTTAAATATAATGCTTTTCCTTACTTCCTGCCCGGTCAATTTTTCAAATCTATCCATAATATTTTCAAAATACTCTTCCCTAATTTCCGGAATATCATGCAATCCGGGCGCCAAGGGAATTAAAAATATCCCGGCTTCCTTTTCTTGGGGAGCCACGGCAGAATCGGTTTTTGAGGGAAAACTGGCATAAAATAACGGCTCCGTAGGCCATTGTGGAGCGTCATAAATTTCTTGGGAATGAAGATTAAAATCTACATCGAAAAAAAGGGTGTGATGATTTACATTGATAATTTTTTTGTCAAAACCCACGTAAAACAGCAGGGCGGAAGGAGCGAAAGTTTTTTTAAGCCAATAGTTTTCTGAATATTGCCGGAAACGCTCCTCCAGCAGTGTTTCGGTGTGGTGATAATCTGCGCCGCTGAGAACCACGTCGGCATCAATTTTTTCGTTGTTTATTAAAAGACCTTTCGTCCTTCCATTTTCCAAAAGAATTTTTTCAACATTTTGGCACGTTTTTATTGTCACGCCAAGTTCTTTGGCAAGAGTCGCTATTGCTTCAACCACGGAATACATTCCATTTTGTGGATGAAAGGTTCCCAATTCAAAATCAGCATAATTCATAAAGTTATAAAAGGCAGGCGTTCGGGAAGGTTTAGCGCCCAAAAAAAGAACAGGAAACTCTAAGATTGAAATCAGTTTTGCATTTTTGAATTCATTACGAACCTCTTTACTTATCGTGCTAAAAAACTGATTGATCTTGCTAAGCGTTTTGAAATTGGCAAGCTCCAAGGGTGAAATTCCGGGCCGATAGACCAAATCCTTTATGGCGATGTTGTAATTTTCCTGTGCCGAGGCCATAAACTTTTTTAATTTCGCGGAACTGCCGGGCTCTTCGGCCTCAAATGCTTCACTGATCTTCGCTAAGGAATCTTGGATTGTGATGAAATTATCCGGGCCAAAAACCACGCGATAGGCCGGGTTTAATTTTTGCAGGCTATAGTAATCTGTGGGCACTTTTCCAAAGTCAGCGAAAAATCTTTCAAAAACATCCGGCATCCAGTACCACGTGGGGCCCATATCAAATGTGAAACCAAGTTTTTTAAATTGTCGGGCCCTTCCGCCCACGGTTTCATTTTTTTCGAAAATAGTCACGTTTTTTCCAGCCCGGGCCAGATAGCACGATGCAGCAAGTGAAGAAAAGCCGGAGCCAATTATTGCTATTCTTTCCATATTTGTTTAACAAAAATAATATTTTATTAAACAAAAAAAATTATTCGAATAAATTTTGGCTATTTTTTAATAATCCAAAAGGAGTAGAAAGTTTATGGACTAAGCAATCATTTGGTTTGTAAGATGCGCTACGAATGCTTTGTGATCTGTAAAAAACAAAACATTTTTGTACTGTTCCAGATTTTTCCCCGCCCTTGGCCCCAATAGCCAAAGTTCGGCCTCATTGGGTCCGCTGTTTATATTTTGAAAATTCTTAATGTAGGAATCCCAGTTGTCATTTTCCGTAACGGTAATATAGGTTACAAAAATTATTTTGTTCTTCGTCTTTAAAAGGTGCTTGAGACTTTCCGTGGGCAAGTTGGCGCCCAGATACACACTTTGGAATCCTGCAGAAACCACTTCATAATTAGCATACAGCAGACCAATTTCATGCAGTTCGTTTAGCGGCAGGTAAAGCGCAAAAAGAGGAGCGCGGATGAGGGGAACCGTTTTCTTATTCTTGGCGGTATGAAGAATTATGGCGTGCTTGATTTTTTCTGAAATAAAATGTTCGTGAGCGGGGTCAATGGTTCCGCTATGCCAAAGAACACCGTTTTGGTTCAGAAGGGGGACGAAAATTTCAGTGAAAGTTTCGCGGAAGGATTTCTTTTGTAAAATGGCATTTAGGGTGTCATCAAATAATTCACCGTCAAATTCAAACATGGCAGATTTAAATACATTTCCCAGATACGCTGAATCTACTTCGCCAATTGTTTCCTGCACAAGGCCTTGGATCTGTGCGGCCTCCAAACTTGCGATTTTTGAAATTTTGTGACCCGCGTTGTAGAGGTAGGCTATGTTCAATAATTTTTTTAGATTGTCAAGATTATACTTTCGGATGTTGGTGTCAGTTCTGTCAGGTTCGAGGAGATTGTAGCGTTTTTCCCAGATTCTTATGGTATGGGCCTTTACGTTTGAAAGATTTTCGAGGTCTTTAATGCCAAATTCGGTTTTGACCATTTCAGAATAGTTTATTGAACAGGATGAAAATACTAAAAAGAAGTGAAAGTGTTTATTGAAGACCAATAAACTTTAAACAGAATTTGAAGGTGCAGTGCTTAAAATATAAGCGAATTCACTCATTTTAAAATTGTACCCGGGATGGGACTTGAACCCACACATCCGAAGGACACATGGCCCTCAACCATGCCTGTCTACCAATTCCAGCACCCGGGTGGATACTTAACTTTAAAAACCTTCACTTTCCTTACGGATTGTGAATTCGAGCCCACTATTTCAAATAGTATTTTCGTGCCGCAAATATATACAAATATGGCCGGTATTATAAAAATGTTCGTTAACAAATTCAGATTTATTCCAAGCTGTGAAAATGGAAACTTCGGAAATAAGTAACCTCAAAATTTTTCCATTTAATAGAAACTTAGGTTTGT